>DNIF01000183.1 GCA_003485715.1 Gammaproteobacteria bacterium | reverse complement strand
GCCGATGCGCAGCACATGGCGTCCGGCAAGCTGTTCGTGCAGACCGAGGTCTCGAGCGAGCCGCCGGCGCTGCTCGCCACACGCCGGCCGCGCTCGGCCGAGGAACAGCCGCCGTACCTGTTCCACCTGATGGCGGTGCACGGCGTGCCCTCGAGCCAGGTCAGCGTGGTGTCGCACGAAACCGACCGCACGCGTTTCATCGGCCGCGGCCGCACGCTGCAGGCGCCGCAGGCGTTGCGCGAGAGTGGTGCGCTCGCGGGCGGCGCTGGCTCGGTGCTCGACCCGGTGCTCGCGACACGGCGCGTCATCACGCTGCTGCCGGACGAGACCGCCACCATCGACCTCGTCTACGGCATGGCCGAGACGCGCGAGGCCTGCCTGGCGCTGGCGCACAAACACGTCGACCGACGCCTGGCCGACCGCGTCTTCGACCTGTCGTTGACGCACAGCCAGGTCGTGCTGCGCCAGATCAACGCCAGCGAGGCCGACACCCAGCTCTACGCGCGCCTGGCCGGCGCGGTGGTCTATTCGCAACCGACGCACCGCGCCCACGCCGCGCTGCTGCTGCGCAACCGGCGCAGCCAGTCGGGCCTGTGGGGTTATGCGATTTCGGGCGACCTGCCGATCGTGCTGCTGCAGGTCAGCGAGGCGGCGAACATCGATCTCGTCAAGCAGACGGTGCAGGCGCACGCCTGGTGGCGCCTGAAGGGGCTGGCGGTCGATCTGGTGATCTGGAACGAAGAGCGCCACGGCTACCGCCAGCGCCTGCAGGAGCAGATCCTCGGGCTCATCGCGGCCGGCCTGGAGGCCCATGTCGTGGATCGGCCGGGCGGCATCTTTGTGCGCCACACCGAACAGATCGCCGACGAAGACCGCATCCTGCTGCAGGCGGTGGCGCGCGTGATCCTCAACGACCAGCAGGGCTCGCTCGAGCAGCAGGGGCTGCGCAAGCCCGCCGCCGAGCGGCGCGTGGTGCCCTTCGTGCCGACACCTGCGCCGGCCGAGCCGATGCCGGCCCGCGTGCCGCCGCCCCCGGTGCGCGCGCTGCGCTTCGACAATGGCCTGGGCGGCTTCAGCGCCGACGGGCGCGAGTACGTCGTTGCCCCGGCGCCGGGGCAACGCCCGCCTGCGCCGTGGGTCAATGTGCTCGCCAATCCACGCTTCGGCACCGTCGTGTCCGAAGGCGGCAGCGCCTACACCTGGTGCGAAAACGCGCACGAGCTGCGCCTGACGCCGTGGCACAACGACCCGGTCACCGATGCCGGCGGCGAGGTCATCTACCTGCGCGACGAGGAGACCGGCCAGGTCTGGCAGCCGACCTCGCTGCCGGGCGGCGCCGACGACGGCGGCGACGCGCCCTACACCACCCGCCACGGCTTCGGCTACAGCGTCTTCGAACACCACGCGGCCGGCATCCACAGCGAGCTGACGCTGTTCGTCGCCCTCGACGCCGCGGTCAAGTTCTCGGTGCTCGTGCTGCGCAACGACAGCGGCCGGGCGCGCCGCCTGTCGGCCACCGGCTATGTCGAGTGGGTGCTCGGCGACATGCGCGCCAAGACCGCCGCGCACATCAGCACCGAGGTCGCGCAGGACAACGGCGCCGTCTATGCGCGCAACCGCTACAGCAACGACTTCGGCGACTGGATCGGCTTCTTCGACGTCGACGAAGACGACCGCGTGCTGTCCACCTTGACCGGCGACCGCCAAGAGTTCATCGGCCGCAACGGCACCCTGCGCAGCCCGGCCGCGCTGCGGCGGCGCCACCTGTCGGGGCGGGTCGGTGCCGGGCTGGACCCCTGCGCCGCGATTCAGCTGCCTTTCGACCTGGCGCCGGGGCAGACGCGCGAGATCGTCTTTCGCCTCGGCATGGGCCGCAGCCTCGACGAAGCGGACAAGCTGGTGCGGCGCTTTCGCAGCCGCAGCGCGCGGCAAGCGGCGCTCGAAGCCGTGCACGACCATTGGCGCCACACGCTCGGTGCGGTGCAGGTCGACACCCCCGATGCGGCGCTGAACGTGCTGGCCAACGGCTGGCTCGTCTACCAGACCCTGGCCTGCCGGATGTGGGCGCGCAGCTGCCACTACCAGTCGGGCGGCGCCTTCGGTTTCCGGGACCAGCTGCAGGACGCGATGGCGCTCGTGCACACCCGCCCCGAGCTGCTGCGCGAGCACCTGCTGCTGTGCGCGAGCCGCCAGTTCGTCGAGGGCGATGTGCAGCACTGGTGGCACCCCCCCGCGGGCCGAGGCGTGCGCACGCGCATCAGCGACGACTACCTGTGGTTGCCGCTGGCGCTGTGCCGCTATGTCGACGCCACCCACGACTGCGGCGTGCTGGCCGAGATCGTGCCCTTCCTCGAAGGCCGGCCGGTACCGCCGACGGACGACTCGTACTACGACCTGCCGCAGCGTTCGGTGCGCTCCGCCACCCTGTACCAGCATGGTGTGCGCGCCGTCTTGCACGGCATGCGCTACGGCGCGCACGGCCTGCCGCTGATGGGCAGCGGCGACTGGAACGACGGCATGAACGAGGTCGGCCACCACGGCGAGGGCGAAAGCGTGTGGCTGGGCTTCTTCTTCTGTGAGGTGTTGCAGCAGTTCGCCACGCTGGCGCGTCAACTCGGCGACGAGGCGTTCGCGCAGCAGTGCGCCACGGAGCGCGACCAGCTCGCCGGCCGACTCGAAGCCAGCGCCTGGGACGGCGACTGGTACCGGCGGGCCTACTTCGACGACGGCACGCCGCTGGGGTCGAAAGACAACGCCGAGTGCCAGATCGACTCCATCGCGCAGAGCTGGGCCGTGCTTTCGGGCGTGGGCGATGCGCAGCGGGTGCGGCGCGCGATGCAGGCGGTGTCGGCGCGGCTGGTGCGCCACGATGCGCGCCTGGTGCAACTGCTCGACCCACCCTTCGACCGCTCCGGCCCCAACCCGGGTTACATCGCCGGTTATGTGCCCGGCGTGCGCGAGAACGGCGGCCAGTACACGCACGGCGCGGTGTGGGCGACGATGGCCTTCGCGGCGCTCGGCGACGCGCCGCGCGCGTGGCAGTTGATGGACCTCATCAACCCGCTGCACCATGGCCGCACGCCGGCGGAAGTGGCGACCTACAAGATCGAGCCCTATGTCGTCGCCGCGGACGTCTACAGCGTGGCGCCGCACACCGGCCGCGGCGGCTGGAGCTGGTACACCGGCTCGGCGGGCTGGATGTACCGGCTCATGGTCGAATCGTTGCTCGGCCTGCGCCTGCGTGTCGACGAAGGTGGCGCCCGCTTGCAGCTGTGCCCGTGCATCCCCGCCGACTGGCCGGGCTACCGCATCAGCTACCGCCATGGCCGGACGCGCTACGACATCGACGTGGGCCGCGCCGATGCGGCCACGGTCAGCGTGGACGTGGACGGGGTGCGGTGCGCCGATCAAACGGTGGCTCTGGTGGACGACGGCGGCACGCACACCGTGCGCGTGCAGCTCGCCGCAGCGGGCGGGCCGAACGCCCCGCCCCGCCCGCAGGCGGTGCAATCGCTCCCATGACGGCACTTCGGCATCTGCGGTCTCTCCAACCCTCGGGTCAGCACCGATGACACCTCACCTCCAAGCCACGACCCCCGGCCCTCGCCTGCTGGCCGACGTCGGCGGCACGAATGCCCGCTTCGCCTAGCAGTCGGCGCCCGGCGCCGCGATCGAGGCCGTGCGCACCTTGGCGGGCGCGGACCACGGCACGCTCGCCGAGGCGATCGACAGCTACCTGCGCGGGCTCGGCCGGCCCGTGCCGCCGGCGTGCGCGATCGCCCTGTGGGGCGCCTACCCCTGTGTGCCCACCTCCGGGGGCCTGGCTTTCCCAGCCTGCACCGCGCCGCGCCCACGAACGATGGCGCGGTGCACGTGGACGCGGTCGCGCTCCAGATCCACATCGACCCAGCGCAGCGCTGTGATCTCCGAAGGGCGCAGGCCGCTGAAGAACTTGAACTCCACGTAGTTGGCGACGCCATCGGGGTACCGCTCGGTGCCCCGGCCAGGAGATGATCGACCGGCCACGCTCGCCACACCTTCGGCCGAAAGCGGATCGTTCGCCTGTGCGGTGGTGGTCGGAGCGGACGGGACACGCAGTTCGTCGTCGCGGAATCTCATGATCAGCCCTTCAAGCAGTGGGTGAATCGCCTGCGGCGCGCGCCAGTGTCGTGGGTGTTGAAGCCTGACCCGTGTTCCCGTTGACCGTTTGCGCGTCCCTGGCTGGAACCGTAATCGGCAGACCGGGCTGCGGCGTTGCGGCAAGTCACCGTTGCCCCCGGCACCGAGACTGGCGTTTTCACTCTGAACGCGAGGGCGCTGCGGGCGAGCCCGGGTCCGCTGGCGACGCCGCACGGTCATCGCCGCGGCAGATCAGCCGCCGAGTGCGGTTGCGGCGGCAGTCCGTGCACTCGACCGCCCTCCGACGACGTCTCGTCACAGGGCGGGCAGCATCGTTGTCGAGGTCAGGCAAACAGGGCGACGACGGCACCGCCACCGGCAATCACCACGGCCATCGCCACGATCATGCCGATCACGGCCACCGAGGCCAGCAGTCCGTCGTCTTCGAGCAGGGCCACGGCCAGCACCAGCGCCACCGCGGCGAACGGGTAGTTCGTCAGCGGCAGCGGCATGCCGAGCGCGATGCCGTAACCGACCGTCAGCACGCCCACCACCCGCATGCCGACCGGACCGAGCACCGGCATCCAGCGCGGACGCGCCAGGTGCTCGACCCGCAACAGCCAGCGGCCGGCCCGATCGAGGAAGGCCTGCGCGGCGACTCGGGCAAACCGGCGCCGCCGCAGCCACTCGGGCAGCCAGGGACGCGCCATGCCCATCGCAAGTTGCATCCCGCACAGGATCACCAGCGGCGCGGCCAGCGCACCGGCGCCCACCGGCGACGGAATCAGCGCCGGCAGCGTGCCGACGAACAGCAGGATGCCGAACGCGCGGCGGTCGAGCCGGTCGACCAAGTCGCCTAGGGCCACGCTCTCGACGCTGTGACTGGCGGCCGTCTGCGACAGCAGTTCGGAGGCGCGTATGCGCCGGCGGTCGACCGACTTCATCTCGGCTCCGATGCGCAACCCGTGCGACCGCGCTTCGCGTCGGTGTCCGCAGGGTGTTCGCTCGCCATGGCCGCGCTCCAGTGCCGCCGCGGCCAATGCCAGCGAGCCGAAGGCACCGTGCGCCGAGTCCACCGCAAGCACGCGGCCGATGCGGCTGAAGACGCGCGTCGCTGCATTGGCGTGCGCGATGCCGGCCCAGCCCGCCCAGCAGGTGCGATCGTGCATGGCGGCGGGCAGTGCGGCGCTGATGACGAACGCGTCGATGTCGCTGGCGCGATTGGGTGCGAGCACGAACGGCTCGTCCGGCAGCCGCTCGACGCCGCTCGCCCGCAGGCGGAACACGCCGCGCATCAGCGCGCGGTTCAGCGCGATCAGCGTGCGATGGGTGGCGCCAAGCAAGCGGCCGTGCGGGCGCAGGCGCACCCAATCGACCGGCGACAGCGTCTGTTCGGGGTGATGCCAGGCGCGTGCCTGCGTCACGCGCGGTGCGGCCTGTACCGCGCGCAGCAGGTCGCGCACGGTCTGCATGCCGGCGATCGCCGATTCGTCGAGCCCGGCGCCGGACAGGCGCTGCACCTGCATCGTCAGTTCGAGTCATCCGAGCGAATCGACGCCCAGATCGAGGCTGAGCGAGGCCTCCGGCGTGAGGCGCCGGTCGGGGTAGCGCCGTGCCAACCAGTCCCACACACTGCGTAGCGCCGGGTCTTCGATCAGCAGCCGGTCGGCTTCGGTCATGTGCTGCGCCGACAGCGCGCCTGCGAATGCAGGCGAGGCAGCTGGCGGCGGCCCAGCCTGCTCACTGGACTGCGCTCTCATGGATTGCATTCCTCGCAGATCCTGGGGTCGGCGGCACGCGCGGGCAGTTCGCGGTGGCGGCGGTGCTCGCAGCGCAGGCAGCCGAGAACCTCGGCCTGCGCCTGACGCGTCGGCGCGCCGCAGTCGGCACAGGGC
>DNIF01000028.1 GCA_003485715.1 Gammaproteobacteria bacterium | reverse complement strand
ACGAACTCGTGCTCACCACCAACGGCACCCGCCTGCAAGGCCTTGCTCAACCACTGGCCGCAGCAGGCGTGAAGCGGGTGAACGTAAGCCTCGACAGCCTGCGTCCCGAGCGCTTCCGGCGTTTGACCCGTGTGGGCGACCTGGCCACCGTGCTGGCCGGCATCGATGCCGCGCGCGCAGCCGGTTTCGAGCGGGTGAAGCTCAATACCGTGGTCCTTGCGGGCCACAACGACGACGAAGTCGCGGACCTCGTACGCTTTGCCGGGCAACGCGGGCTCGACATCTCCTTCATCGAGGAGATGCCCCTCGGGCACATCGAAGCGCATGACCGCCAGCTCACCTTCCACCCCAGTGACCGCATCCTCGCCGAGCTGCGGCAGCAGTTCTCCCTGCTGCCCTCGACCGAGACCACGGGGGGACCGTCACGCTACTGGCGGTTGGCCGATTTCGGCACGCGGGTAGGCTTCATCTCCCCCCACAGCCACAACTTCTGCGCAAGTTGCAATCGCGTGCGGGTGACGGTCAAGGGCCGTCTGCTGCTGTGCCTGGGACAAGAGCACAGCGTCGATCTGCTGGCGGTCCTGCGCACCCACCCCGGAGATGCTGATGCCCTGCGCGCGGCCATTGTCGCGGCCATGGCCCTGAAGCCCCAGGGACACGATTTTATGCCCGGCACGCAGCCGGTGATCTTCCGTCACATGAGCGTCACCGGCGGCTGATGGTGGCGGCCACGCGGCCCTGCCCCGCCACGCTCACGGCACTCATCCTGGCCGGTGGCGCCGCCACCCGCATGGGCGGAAGCGACAAGGGGTTGCTGGAACTGGCAGGCGTCCCCCTGGTGGAACACGTCGCGGCCCGGCTCACACCGGCCGTCGCGGGTGTCCTCGTCTCGGCCAATCGCAATCTGCTCGAGTGGCATCGTTATGGCTGGCCCGTGTTGGGCGATGCGCCGCCCGGTGGGCAGGGTCCGCTTGCGGGCATCCTCGCCGGTCTCGAGGCCTGCCCCACGGAATGGCTGCTGGTCGTGCCCTGCGATGCCCCGGCCCTGCCGCGCGACCTCGCCGCCCGTCTGGCTGCGGCCAGCGACCACCACCTGCTGCGGGTCGCCCATGCCGGCGGCGACTGGCAGCCCGTGTGTGCCCTGCTGCACCGGAGCCTCGCCGGTGACCTCCGTCACTTCCTGGCCGAGCCGTCGATCGGCACTGGCGATTGCCCTGATGCGACCGAGGGGGGCGTTCCGTCGGGCAACGCGGCCACCACGACAGGCCCCCGGCGAAGTTCCGCCCGCAAGGTCATGGCCTGGATGGCTCGCCATGACCCGCTGCCGGTGTGCTGGGACGACGCCAGCGCCTTCGCCAACCTGAACACGCCTGTCGAGTTCGAGGCCTGGGCCGAGCGGCATGCGCCACCCGAGCGTCCGGGGCCACCGACCTGGGTGGGGGGGGCACCGGTGATCGGCATCGCCGCACCGAGCGGCACCGGCAAGACCACGCTGCTCGAGGCCACGCTGCCCCATCTGGTCGCCGCCGGGCTGCGCATCGCGCTGGTGAAACATGCCCATCACGATTTCGACCTCGACCAGCCGGGCAAGGACAGCCATCGTCTGCGACAGGCCGGGGCGCGTCAGGTCGTGGTGGGTTCCGCCCGGCGGGTGGCGAGCATCATCGAACGGGAAGACCCGGAACAGGCGCCCTCTCTCGGGGAGTTCCTCGCCCGCATCGACCCGGCACTGACCGACCTCGTGCTGGTGGAGGGCTTCAAGCGCGATCCGATCCCGCGCTTCGCCCTGGCGCGCACCGGCGCACCGTCCGCACCCGTGCCGCTCGACGACCCCTGGCTGGTGGCACTCGCCTGCGATGCCGCCTTCGCGGCGCCTTCCCGACTCCCGCGTCTCGACATCGACGACCCGGCGGCGGTGGCAGCCTTTCTCGTCCGCTGGCGACGTGAGCGTCTGCTCGGCCGCCTGCTGCCGGACACACCGTGAGCAAGCCCCGACCTCCCCCAGGCGTAGCGATGCAACACCCCGTGCGCCTGGTGGCAAAGCCGCCCTCACCCCAGCCCGATTCTCCTCGAACCCCGGAGACGACATGAGCCAGCCGATGCAGTCCACTTCCTGCAAGGACGACCACGACCCGGCCGAGCCCGATCTGCGTACCGCACTCGGCCGCATCCTCGCGGCGGTACAGCCCGTGACCGGCGAAGATCGGCTCGACCTGCGTAACGCCCGCGGACGCATACTGGCCCAGACCGTCTACGCGCCGACACCACTGCCCGCCTTCACGCATGCGGCAATGGATGGCTTCGCCTGTCAGGCCGCTGGTCTGAACCCCGCCGAGGGACTGCAACTGCGCTGGGTCGGGCACGCCTACGCCGGCCACCCCTGGCGTGAGCCGCTCGCCCCCGGCACCTGCGTGCGGGTTGCGACCGGGGCCGTGCTACCCGACGGGGCCGACTGTGTGGTCATGCAGGAGCAGGTGCAGGTGGAAGGCGGGCTGGTCACACTCGGACGCCCTCCGCGCCCGGGCGAGAACGTCCGCCATCAGGGCAGCGAGTTGCCGCGTGGCGCCCACGTGATCGAACGCGGTGAGCGCCTCGGTCCCGCTCACCTCGGCCTCTTGGCCACACTGGGCATGCCTACGGTGACGGTACTGCGCCGACCACGGGTGGCGATCTTCTCCACCGGTGATGAACTGCGCTCATTCGGCGCCCCTCTGGCCCTCGGCGAACTCCACGATAGCAACCGCTACAGCCTGCTCGGCCTGCTTGGTGGTCTGGCGGTGGAGATCTTCGATCTCGGCATTGTCGGCGATCAGCCGGAGGCCATCGAACAGACGCTGACGAGTGCAGCCGCCAGTGCTGACCTGGTGCTGAGCACGGGCGGCGTATCGGTCGGCGACGTGGACCACGTGCGTCAGACCGTCGAGCGATTGGGGCGAGTCGCACTATGGAAGGTGGCCATCAAGCCCGGGCGCCCATTGCTCTTCGGTTCGATCGGCAGCACCCCGATCTTCGGTTTGCCAGGCAACCCCGTGTCCGTGATGGTCACCTGGACCCAGTTCGTGCGCCCGGCGCTGGACCGGATTGCCGGCGGCAGTCCACGTAGCCCCCTGCGCTTTCTTGCGACCTTGCCGGTGTCGGTGGACAAGCGGCGGGGACGCGAGGAATTCCAGCGCGGCATCCTGCAACGCGTGAGTGGGACCTGGCAGGTGCGTCCGACCGGGGACCAGGGTTCGGGCATGCTGTCCTCCATGGCCCGAGCGAATTGTTTCATCGTGCTGCCGCGCGAGGCGACGCACCTGCCACCGGGCAGCACAGTGGAGGTGGAGCCCTTCGAAACCCTGCTCGGCTGAGGGCCTGCTGGATGGAAGAGACCGCAATCGCCGGCCCTCGGTCGATTGCATGTTGCGAAATGTGAACCAGTTGGCAGCGATTCCCCAGAAGAAAAATGGCGCAGGGCCGATACTGCCGCCATGCGTGAGTCCCGCCGTTACCCCCACCTTATTGCTGCCATCAAAGCGCGATAGAGCTCTCCATGCGCCGCCGATCCGCCTCGACCATCGGACGGACGCTGCGCCGCATCGCGCGGCCACAGCACCTGATCCCGCTGGTCGGCGTGGCTTCGGGCTGGCTGATGCTCGATTTCGCGCTGGATCGCGTCGCCTTGGACTCGCGGCGCCCCTTCTCGCACGAAATCGCCTATCCAACGGTGGGCGAGATCTTCGGCGACCTTGCGAGCCTGCGTGAGCGGCAGGCCGCATCCGGCTTCGAGTTGCTGGATCTGGTCGAGGTGCAATTCCCGGTACGCGTCCTCACGATTCGCCACGCGCCCGGCGAAATCAGCTTCATCGGGCCGGACGGCGGTCAGCGTCGCTACCGCGGCGGAGAAAGCCAATTGCTGCAGGCGATGGCCGTAGCCGGACCGGATACCGCGCGTGGGTGGATCGTCTGGCGACAGGCCACTGCCCCGGAGTCATCGCAGGCCCGTGTCAGTCTCCGCTGAGGCCTGATCCGAGCCCATACCCGAGGCCGGCACGCGCTTCCAGACCTGGGTCGCCCCAAACAGCGAGATTCCGAGAAAACCGCGCACCTCGAGCGTATCGTCTGCCACCAGACGCATGCGCCCGCGATAGGTGTTCCCGCTCTGTGGGTCGTAAATGCGGCCGTTCTCGAAACGGTCATTGCCCACGTAACGGAAGCCCGTCATGAAGACGATACCCTTGACCGGCCGTGTCCGCAGCGCGGGATCGGGGTTGTGCTTGTCGCGCGACGCGTCAGGGCCGTCATCGCCGCTCGTGATTCGACCCTCGAAAACTGCTGCCGACCCTTTGACCGCGTAGATCTGTACCCGCCCCTTCGCGCCTTGGGTCAACCACTCACCGACGATGCCACGACCATCGGGCCCCGCCACCGCGGCCATGAGATCGGCGGACGCGCTCTCAGGACCATCGGCCGCCGGTAACGGCGCAGGCCCGGCAACGGTTACCCACAGAAGAATCGCGAGGAATCGTTGCGGGCACGCAGCGGTTGGTCTCACTTGTCCCCCGTGTTGCAACTCACCCAGCGCTCCCCTGCGGGCCCTTTCTCCCGCTTCCAGAACGGCGCATCGCGCTTGAGGGCCTCGATGATGGCGCGACAGGCCGCGAAGGCCTCGGCTCGATGGGAGGAGAAGGCCGCCACCAGCACGATGTCCTCACCCGGAAGGATCGGGCCGACCCGGTGCACGACTCGCGCATCCTCTGCCCCGGTATCAGCGAGCGTGCCGGCGACGATTTCCTCCAGGCAACGCTCGGTCATGCCGGGATAGTGTTCGAGGAAGAGTTCAGCGACCGACTCACCCTCGTTGAAGTCGCGCATGCTGCCGACGAACACGGCCGTTGCACCGCAGGCCCCGCGGTCTAGTCCGCGGCTACGCTGGAAGCGACGCAGATCGGCGTAAGGGTCGAAGGGTGCCGTACACAGTTCCACCCTGGTCACAATCAGCCCCCGGTGACCGGCGGAAAGAAGGCCACCTCATCACCATCCTGCACCGCAGCCCCGAAGTCACAGTGGACCTGATTGCGGGCGCAACGCAGACGGTCCGGTCGGGGCGCGCCGACCACCCGATCCCAGACGCCGGCGACATCCACCTGCCCCGGGTAGTCGAGGTCGACCTCCCGCCGACCGAGCGTCTCGGCGAGACCAGCGAAGAAAAGAATGCGGATCATGGGCCCTCGCTGCGTCTTCTCGTCGCACTGAACCCAAAGGTCACGAAGTGCGGCAAACGATGCTCGCAAGTTTACGGCCCGCAGGCACGCTGTCACTATTCCAAGTGATGAGCAGCCTCACTCACCTCAACGCCCGCGGCGAGGCCCACATGGTCGATGTGGGCGGCAAGGCCGAAACCCTCCGCAGCGCGCGCGCCTGCGGCCACATCCGCATGCAGGCTGGAACCCTGGCCGCCCTCCTGGAGGGGCGCCATCCGAAGGGTGACGTGCTTGCCGTTGCCCGGGTGGCGGCGATCATGGCGGCGAAGCGTACGGCCGAACTCATCCCGCTGTGTCACCCCATACCGCTCGACGCCATCGAGATCGACTGCCGTCCGGATGAAGCCCTGCCCGGCGTGCTCATCGAGGCCTGTGCCCGCACCCACTCGCGCACTGGTGTCGAGATGGAGGCCCTGACCGCCGTGCAGATCGGTCTGCTCACGATTTACGACATGTGCAAGGCGCTGGATCGTGGCATGGTGATCGATGCCGTGCGTTTGCTGGAGAAGACCGGCGGCCGCAGCGGGCACTGGCGGGAGGAACCCGCTGCCAAGGTCGGGGCCGGAGACGCTGGGCCCTGACCCGGTCCAGACTTCGCAGGAATGGATATCCACCTGTCGGCAGAGCGGCCGGTCGCGGCCGGAAGCCCGGGACTTCCCCGGCTTTCCGTCGTAGTGACCGTGCGTAACGAGGTCCGCAACATCGGCGCATTGGTGGATAGCCTGCTTGGGCAGACGCTGGCCCCGGCGGAGATCCTCATCGTGGACGGCCAGAGCACCGATGGCACGCTGGAAGTGCTGCGGCCCTATGCCGAGGACGGCCGCATCCGGCTCATCAGTGAGGATTGCAATATCGCTGCGGGGCGCAATCTCGGGATCCGCATGGCGACCCACGAGCTCGTCGCCGTGACCGACGCGGGTTGCCGGGTGGACTCCATCTGGCTTGAGGCCATCGGCCGCTGTTTCGCCTCGGCCGACGCCCCCGACGTGGTGAGCGGCAACTTCCGTTTCGATGTCCAGAGCCCCTTCGAGCAGGAAGTCATCTACGCCACTTACGTCGGAGACCGCGAGGATTCCTACGTCGCGCGCTTCTACCCATCGAGTCGTTCAATCGCCTTCCGCAAGGCTGCGTGGGAGGCGGCCGGGGGTTACCCCGAATGGCTCTACGCGGCGGAAGACACCCTGTTCAACATCCGCCTGCGCCAGCTCGGCTACCGCTTTGCCTTCTGCCGAGACGCCATCGTGCGCTGGCGACCGCGCGAGACCTGGGGCCAGGTCTGGCGGCAGCGCTTCAACTACGGCCGCGGCAACGGCCGGGTGGGCTTCGGCGTGCGCGGCTACAACACCAATATCCGCTATCACCTGGCGATGCTGCTGCCGCTGCTGCTGACGCCCTGGACCCTGCTTGGGCCAATGCTGAGCCTGGGTGTCACCGTCGTGCACGTACGTCGCCATCTGTGGGCGCAGGCCGCGCGCGGCTGGCATGAGACCGGGCGCTTCGCGACGCTGCTGCGTGTGCTCGCGCTCATGGAGTGGGTGCGGCTGGCAGGGATTGCAGGCTTCCTGCGTGGGCGCCTGGACCGCTGGACCAACCCCGGGATTGCCGCTCGCCAGCGCGAGTGGATGGGCGTGGCCAGTGTCGAGGAACTCCCGCCGGACGGGCTTTGAGAGCCCCGCGAGCGGGACCCATGCCGTCGTTCCCGCGCCAGACGACTCAAGGGCACTCGGGTTCATCGTTCAGGGCCGCCCTTCGTTCATGTCCGCCCTTCCGGTCATCCCCGCGCAGGGATGACGGAAGGGCTTTGCAGTGGCCTTTGCGCTTCGGGCAGCGCCTCACACCTCGATGTGCATGCCGTCCCAGGCCACTTCCCAGCCGGCCGCATTGACCGTGGCCCGCTCGGGGCTGTCATCGATGAGGATCGGATTGGTGGTGTTGATGTGGATGAACACCTTGCGCTTGACGTCGAGGTCGGCGAAGGCGGCCATTACCCCATCCGGCCCGGAATTGCTCATGTGACCCATGCGCTGGCCGGTCTTCACGCCAACACCCTCGCGGATCATCTCGTCATCCACCCACAGGGTACCGTCGAAGAAGACGAGCGGTGCCCCACGCAGGCGCTCGCGCAGCGTATCGGGCATTGAGGCGCAACCGGGGATGTAGAAGAAGCGCGTCCGGCCCTCGGCATCGCGCACTTCAAGGGCAATGGTGTCCTCCTCCACCGAACCGAAGTTCGCACCCTTGTTGACGTCCTCGAGCCACAGGGCGACCTTGCCAGGCACGGAGAAGGGCACGATCTCGATGCCGGTCTCGGAGCCGTCCACCCGTTTGAGACGCAGCGGTTGCTCCAGCGCGAGGGGCTGCCGCCTTACAAACTCCGGATTCACCACATTGAAGATGCTGTTGGCACCGAGCACCGCGAGTACGCGCGCGGTCGCGTAGATCGTGAAGGGCTGGGATTCGCGCATGACCAGCAGACCGGTCACGTGATCGACATCGGCATTGGTGAGTACCGCGCCCTGGATGGGGCTATGTCGCAGACCCTGCTGCGGATGCAGCGCCGGCGTCGCGATGATCTGTTGACGCAGATCCGGGGAGGCGTTGAACAGAAACCAGTCACGACCATCGTCGCTCACCGCGATGGACGATTGCGTGCGCTGCCGTGCCGCCGGATCGCCACCGCGGGCGCGCCGGGTATTGGGGTGATTGCAGTTCCATTGTGGAAAACCACCGCCGGCGGCGGCACCGAGTACGCGGATGTGCATCAGGGATCCCCTCCCGTCAGAAATTGCTGTTGTGGTTAGTCGCCGATGCCGGCCCAGCGCGCTCACCTGCGGCCAGCCCCGTGGTTACGGCACCGGCGCGCGCCTGCCGTTACGGATGGGCCGCAGTCCCCCCGCCGCCCCTGCCTTCAGTCGTACTTGAGGTACTTGAAGCGTGGATCTTCGGGCGTGCCGGTAAGGGCACCACCCTCTTCAAGGCCCGGCTGCCACATCACCACCTCTTCGATCTTGCGCGCTAGTTCGAAGTCCTTGTCGGTGATTCCTTTCGCCGCATGATTCATCAGCTTAACCGTCACGAAGGCATAGGACACCACCAGATCCGGGTGATGGAAGGCCGCCTCCGCCAGATGACCGATGGTGTTCACCACCATGAGCGTGCCCTTCCAGCCCGCCGTGCGGTAGGTACGCCGGATCCACCCGTCCTTGAGTTCCCAGCGGGGCAACTCCGCCGCGAGGCGCGCCACGACGGCCGCCTCGTCGTAGGCGCTGTCCTCTCCACGTTCACGCCACGAAGTCATGTCGCCACCTCCTCTGCTTGCTCGCCGCTGTCTGCCGCGGCACCGCCGCCCGTGCCGCCGCCATGCGACCGGCACTCAAGCCCCCCTCCCGCGCACCGTCACACAGGGCACCGCGCAGCCCCACCACCGCCGGCCCCTGGGCCAGGACCTGAGGCAGATCGGCCAGCGTCAAGCCACCAGCCAAGCCCAGCGCGAGACCCTGTACGGCTGTGGCCGCGCCGAGTGCCGACAGTTCATCCACTGCGAGCTTCGCGAGCAGACCGCCCGTGCCTTTCAGGCGCGTGTCCAGCATCAGCAACCGGATCTCACTGGCCCTGAAACGAGCCAGAGGCAACTCCCGCCATGGGTCCTCGGCGAAGGCCACCGGAACGATCACCTGACCCGGATGGCACCGGGCCAGGGTCTCGATGGCCTCCGCCGCATGGGCGTCGAAGCAACCCACCTTGAGGATGTCCACACCGGCCTCAACGAGGGCAGCGGCGACATCCGGCAGGCGCGCGTCACGCCCGCCGAGGTCGCCAACGGTGGCGCTGACCGGCACCCGCCCGTCAACCAGGGCCACCACCCTCCGCGCGATGAGCGGATCGACGGCACCGAGTGCCCCGAGGGCCGGCTCCTTGAGGTCGATGAGGTCAGCCCCCGCCTCGAGGCAGATACGGGCCTCCTCCGGCGAGCGCACACTGGCGAGAAGCAGGGTCACGGCCCAGGCTCCGGCACGTCGATCTGGCCGGCCAGCTCCGGATGGGCGCGGAACCGGTCCATGAGCCAGCCCCAGGCCTCGCGCTCGCTGGGCCCTGCGGTCTTCTCGATGGCAATGCCGAGCCAGGCGAGTTCGGCCAGGATCTTCGTGGGCGACAGCCGATCCAGGCGGCTCGCGAGGATCGCTGCCTCGACCACCGCCGCTTGCGCACGATTGAAGCCGGCGAACGGGCGCTGCACGACCGTCTCCCGTACTTCGAGCCAGAAGCGGGGGCGGACCGGGTCGTCCTCGCGACGGGTCACGCTCACCTGCCAGTGCGTTACAGCGGCCTCGAGGCGGGAGCTGCCATCAGCCAGCGCCACGCAGGGCCAATCGCGCCGGCCGGTGATGCAACCGGCGAAGACGCGCACATCGTCCACTGCGTTCACCGTGAGCGGACTGCCGCGCTCGAGGTTGGTGAGCGTGGACGAGGGACGAAAGGGTTGCAGCAACCAGCCGTCTGGGCCCTCCGTCACACCCATCGGGGCCACGTGTGGCTGCCCATCGGCGGACGTCGTGACGACGACCATCTCGCGAATCATTCGCCACCCCGCCGCCGCCGCGCGCGTCGTGCCTGCATCGTCGTGCCCTCAGCCTTGTGCGAATGCTTCGGATTGTGCGCCCCGGGCTCAGCCGCCGGACCACGCCACGCCACGCCCCAGTCGAGTTCTTCATCCTGGGTGTAGGACTTGCCGAGCTGCCAGGCGATCTGGGCGCGGGCGAGCTCCGCCCCCATGTAGAACGCATGCGGCGGATCCTCGTGCAGATCCTCGAGCTGCGGATAGAAGGCGAAGGGATCCTGCTCCAGCCAGACACCATCGCGATTGTACACATGCACCCCGGCTGGACTGACATTGATGCGGTAGTTCGGGTCGCGCACGCTCTCCGCAAGCTCGCGCAGCTCCTCCTCGGTGTAGGTCCACGGCCGGCGCGCGTGCAGGGGCATGAGTGCATCACTGTAGGAGCGTGGCAGCGATCCGTCGGCACGCGCCGCGTACATCACGCGGCGGGCGATATCGAACTCCCGCACGGCAGAGCGCGCATGCGGGCTGACCTCCGTAGTGAGCAACCAGCGGATCCCGAGTTCCGACATCACCCCGGCGAGCAGGGCATTGACCCCGATGGTGTCGGCGTGAGTGAGTTCGGTGAGGTTGCCCACACCCATCATGATCTCGATCTCGGGATAGCGCTGACGCAGCGCCGCGTAACGCACGATGGACGCGCTGAAGCCGAAGTGTATGGGCTCGAGGATGCTGTCGGCGATGAAGGGGCGACCGGCGGCGAGCAGGCGCTCGATGCAACGATCGAGGGAGGCCTCGTCAGCGGGACGCTCGGGGATGAGCACCGGAATGGCGTCCAGCTCGAAGGCGAGATCGAGCGTGCTCTCCTTGAGTGAGAGCAGGTAATCCGCCCCCGCACGGGCGGCGCGGCGCAGTTCCTCCGGATCAAGCGAATCCACACTCACGCGGTGCCCGACGGCCTTGAGTGCCTGGATGGCCTCTTCCAGGTGGCCAAAGGCACGCCCGGGCAGACAAC
>DNIF01000094.1 GCA_003485715.1 Gammaproteobacteria bacterium | reverse complement strand
AGTACAACAACTTCCTGCCGGCCGACCCGATGAAGACCCCGGAGCACATCGCGCCGGTCTGGTACTTCACCCCCTACTATTCGATCCTCCGGGCGAACACCATCAATTTCTTCTGGATCGACGCCAAGCTGTGGGGAGTCATCTTCATGGGCCTGTCGGTGGTGCTGTTCTTCTTCCTGCCCTGGCTCGACCGCAGCCCGGTGCGTTCCATGCGCTACCGGGGCACCGTCACGCGGACGGCGCTCGGCATCTTCGTGGTGTCCTTCCTGATCCTGGGCTACCTCGGCGTGCTGGCACCAACGCCCGAACGCACGCTGGTCGCCCAGATCTGCACCGTGCTCTACTTTGCGTTCTTCCTGTTCATGCCCATATACACGAGCATGGACCGCACCAAGCCCGTGCCGGAGAGGGTTACCGCGTGATGCGACTCATAGCCACCCTGTTACTCACCCTGTCCGCCCCCGTCATGGCCGCCTCGGGCCATGCACCGCTGGCCGAGGCGAAGGTCAACCTCACCGACCAGAACACCCTGCAGCGCGGGGCGCGGGTCTTCGTGAACTACTGCCTGTCGTGCCATTCGGCCTCCTTCATGCGCTACAGTCGGGCCGCGGAGGACATCGGCCTGCCGGCGGGGGTGCTCGAAGCGAATCTCCTCTTCGCCGCCGACAAACCCTCGGAAATGATGCAGGCCGCCATGCGACCGGCCGATGCGGCGCAGTGGTTCGGCGTTGCGCCGCCGGACCTCTCGGTCATCGCCCGCGCCAAAGGCCCGGATTACCTCTTCACCTTCCTCACGTCCTACTACGTGGACCCGCAGCGGGCGACCGGGGTCAACAACCTCGCCTACCCCGCAACGGCGATGCCGCACGTGCTGTGGGAACTCCAGGGCATGCAGCGGCTGGTCTCGGACCACGGTCACCAAAGCCTCGAAGTCACCCGGGCCGGTGAACTCGCCCCTGAGGAATATCAGCAACTGGTCAACGATCTCGTCTCGTTCATGGTCTACATGGCCGAACCCGCGCGACTCGATCGGCAGCGCATCGGCTTCTGGGTCCTGGGCTTCCTCGTGTTCTTCACCTGGCTGGCCTACCTGCTGAAGAAGGAATTCTGGCGCGACATCCACTGAGGTCCACCTCTGCCGGGGTAGCCCGCCTCGCGGCGCGACCCCGGCAGGTCCTGCGGCAGCACTGTCTCTTCGCCCGCTCCTCAAGGACCCGAGGTTCTGCTTGGCCTATCGATCTGCCATCACGCTTTACTGCGAGCCTCGTTGCGTCATCGGTCACAGTGTTCGACTGGTGGTCGCGGAGAAGCAGATCGCCCTCAACCTCGTGCTGGTCGAGCCTGGGCAGCAAGACGAGGATTTGCTGTTGCTCAACCCCTATGGCGATGTGCTCACGCTGGTCGACCGCGACATCGCCCTGTTCGAGCCTCAGGTGATGCTCGAGTATCTCGACGAGCGCTTCCCGCATCCACCGCTGATGCCCACGGAGCCACGTGGCCGGGCCGATGACCGCCAGTTGCGATCGCGGATTCAGCGCGAGCTGCACCCACTCATCCGCCGCCTCGAGGAAAATGACGACGCGGAGCGGGCGCGAAGCCTGCTGCGGGAGTACCTGACGGCCATGCAGGGTTCCCTCGTGGGACGGCGCGACGGGCATCTCCTCGGCAACGAGTTCACCCTGGCCGACTGCGTGTTCTCATCCATCCTGTGGCGGCTGACAGAACTCGGGGTCCATTTGCCCGAGAGCGCGTCAGGTCTTCGCGCTTATGCCAAACGCACGCTGGGCCGCAAGGCCTTCCATCTGTGCCTGCAGCAGCAGAGCGGTCGCACCTTCGCCGGCGACTGAGGGTCCGATTCGCATCGTGGCCGGATAAATCTCGGCCCGTCATCGCAACGAAATTGACCACCGCGACGCCCTTTCCCCTCGGCATCGCGACTTTTCGAGAGTCATCGAGGATTACCCGTTGAGCAAGCGAATGACCTCCGCGCGTCCCTATCTCCTGCGGGCCTTTCAGGAGTGGATCACGGACAACGGCTGCACTCCCTATTTGTTGGTCAATGCCGAGTTTCCCGGCACCCAGGTGCCCGGCGCCCACATCCAGGATGGGCGGATCGTGCTCAACATCTCTCCGGTTGCCGTGCGGGAACTCCAGATCGGTGTCGAGAGTGTCGACTTCAGCGCACGCTTCGGCGGCGTCGCTCGCCAGGTGCATGTGCCGATCCATGCCGTGCTGGCCATCTATGCCCAGGAAAATGGTCGCGGGATGGTCTTCCCCCAGGATGACGAGGACGACCCACCGCCCCCGGCCGAAGGCCAGGGAGAAGCGGAGGCAGCGCGCCCGCGCCTACGCGTGGTGAAGTGACGGCAGCGCGGCGTGGGAGTGGGAGTGGGGGTTTCCGCTCACGCGCCGGGCATGGGTGCCGGTGAGGTCACGGCCTCCTCCACCGCCGGCTCCGGGATGCTTTCGACCGGCGGCGTCTCCGATTTCACGGGGGGTTGTGCAGCGCCAGGGTGCTCGAAGAGGCTGACCACGCGACTCACCCCTCGCACACGAGAGGCCGCCTCCGCAGCGCGACGACCGTTGGCCTCATCGACGAGACCCATCAGGTAGATGACTCCTCGCTCGCCGATGATCTCCACGCGGGTGAAATCGAAATCCTCCAACCGGACCAGCTCAGTGCGTACCTGGGCCTCCATCAGGGTGTCGCGCCCACGCTGACCGAGGCCGGTGGCCGGGCCCACGGTGATGTAGTCGCGTACGAGACGCACCCGTTCAATGCCCCGTACGAGCTCGAGCACGCGCGCATGGTCGGCCTCACTATGCGCCTGGCCGGTGAGCAGCACCTGCTGGTTGTAGCTGTAGACGTTGATGCGGGTGCCCTGGGCGAGGCCGGGCTCCTTGCTGAGTGCACTGCCGGCCTTCATCTCGATGGCCTGATCCTCGACGAAAGACCCGGTGGTGCGGGCGTCGGCCGCCACCCGCGCACCGCCCGCAGCCCCACCAACGAGCACAGCGGCACAGCCGGACATACCGAGCGCAAGACTCGCACAGGCCACAATGAGGATGGGTTTGCACAGTTGCGTCATGGGATTTCAGTCCTGAGCGAACAAGTGATTATCGATGGCGTCGCAGAGGTGGTGAATCACCATCAGGTGCACCTCCTGAATGCGCGCCGTGTTGCTGGCGGGGACGCGGATCTCCGTGTCTTCCACTCCCAGACGCCGGCCACAATCGCCACCATCACGACCCGACAGCAGCACCACGTGTGCCTCCCGGGCATGCGCGGCGTCGATGGCAGCGACGATGTTGGGTGAACGCCCGCTGGTAGTCAGGGCCAGCAGGATGTCGCCGGGTTGTGCCAGCGCCCGCACCTGCTTGGCGAAGATTTCATTGAAGTCGTAGTCGTTGCCGATGCACGTCAAGGTAGCCGAATCCGCGCACAGGGCGATGGCGGGCAAGGGCGGCCGCTCGCGCTCGAAACGGTTGAGCAGCTCGCTCGAGAAATGCAAGGCCTCCGCCGCCGAGCCGCCGTTGCCACAGGTCAGGATCCGGTTCCCCTGCAGGATCGCCTGGGCCATGCGGGCCGCTGCCTGCGTCACGGCCGGGGGCAGCGTGCGCGCACACTCCTCCGCAAGCCGTGCCGTGGCCAGAAAGGTATCACTCACCCGCTCGTTGCTTTCCATCGCCCCTTTGTCCGTCACTGTGCGGCTTCAGTCAACAGCTACCATTCGCGCTGCCGAAATCTGGCCTCGGCCTACCACACCGCCTGCAGCCACTCGACCGTCGCAGTACCGACCCGCGAGCCAGCAAGGACGATGACGTCGCAGCGGCAACTGCGTTCCTGATGGGCCGGATGGGCCTGCAACCAGGCGAGTGCCGCCCGCCGCAGGCGCTCCTGCTTCCCCTGAGTGAGCGTCTCGACGGCAGCCATCCGCGCACCGTCCCCGCGTTGCCGCACTTCCACGAAGACCACGCAGCCGTCGGCATCCAGCAGGATGAGATCGAGTTCCCCGTCGGCACACCGCACTCGCCGCCCCAGCACCTGCAGCCCCTGCTCCACGAGCCACGCCTCGGCGCGCGCCTCGGCGAGCCGACCGCGGCGCACGGCCGCGCTGCGCCCGGCGACGCCCCGCTTGCGGACGGGGACGGTGCGCGTCAGGGGCTGGATGCCTCGTCGAGCGGACGGGGACGCCCTCCCCTGAACACCGCCCAGGCCGGGTGGTTGCGCACGATACCCCCCGCGTCCAGCGTGAGCCGCCCAGTG
>DNIF01000196.1:526-6507 GCA_003485715.1 Gammaproteobacteria bacterium | reverse complement strand
GTCGTTGGCGACTAACTTTTTTTGCAGCTGGATTAACGAGGTGCCCTGCCCCTCGGCATGCCCCTTAGGTTTCGCGACCCCCGTCGAAGCCAGGTCGCCCCCAATGGATACATCCACAGAGCATAGCCTGCGGCGAAGGTTCCGGCCATGTGCATGTTGTGTGTGCGGCGCTGCCGTGTCCGGTGCCCGCGACGTTTGCCCGCATCGGCGCGCTGCCCTGCTCAGACCGCCTTCTTCATCAGCCGGCCCTTCTCGCGCTGCCAGTCGCGCTCGCGCTCGGTCTCGCGCTTGTCGTGCGCCTTCTTGCCCTTGGCTAGGGCGATCTCGAGCTTCGCGCGCCCGCCCTTCCAGTACATGGCCGTGGCCACGAGCGTGTAGCCCTTGCGCTCTACAGCGCCGATGAGACGCGACAGCTCGTGCTGATGCAGTAGCAGCTTCCGCGTGCGCTGCGCCTCCGGGACGATGTGCGTGCTGGCGGTCGGCAGCGGGTCGATGAGGGCGCCGAAGAGAAAGGCCTCAGCGTCCTTGATCACCACGTAGGCGTCGCGCAACTGCACCTTGCCGGCCCGTAGCGACTTCACCTCCCAGCCTTGCAGCACGAGGCCGGCCTCGAAGCGGTCCTCGAGGGAGTAGTCGAAGCGGGACTTGCGATTGAGGGCGATGGTCCCGCTGGCGCTGGTGCCCTTGCCCTTCTTGTCAGCCTTGGCCATGACACCCACGTGCGTGCCGGGGCAGGCCGGCATGGCCCACCGAAAGCCGCAGAGGCTAGCACGACGCAGACGTTCAACGTGTGCAGCGCCACCGCCCGTGATCGACATCAGGACCGCATGGGGCCGGAACCTGGCCGGCCGCAGTCACGCCCCTGGCCGATCCCGGGGCGGTGCTATCCTGCACGGCCGTCCAGCCCATTTCCCTGTCCAAGATGCCCCGACTGCAACGCAGCGCCACCGTCCCTTGGGACGCCGCGCAGATGTACGCCCTGGTGAACGACGTTCGCCACTATCCCGAGTTCTTCCCCTGGTGCCGCGGTGCCGAGGTGGTGTCCGAATCACACGAGGAACTGGTCGCGCGCATCACGCTGGCCAAGGGCCCGGTGCGCTTCCGGCTCACCACCCGCAACGTGATGCGTCCCGACGAGGAGATCCGGATCGGTCTCGTGGAGGGGCCATTCCGCCATTTCGCCGGCCGCTGGCGCTTTGAGCCGCTGCCCGAAGGCGGCTCGCGGGTGAGCTTCGACATCGACTTCGAGATCTCCCTCGGCGGCCTGCTCGGCATGGCCGTGGGCAAGGTGTTCGACGAGATCGCGGGCTCGCTGGTGGACGCCTACGTGCGGCGCGCCGGGCAGGTGTATGGCCGGGCCTGAGCGGATCCGGGTGACGGTGGTCCACGCTGCGCCCCCGGCCCCCTTCCTGCGCGAACTGGCCGTTCCGGCCGGGACCAGCCTGCGCCAGGCCATCGAGCGCTCGGGGCTGCTCGACCAGCACCCGGACTGGCGAATCGAGGCGCTTGCGGTGGGGGTGTGGGGGCGCGTGAGCGCGCTCGAGCAATTGCTGGTCGACGGCGACCGTGTGGAGATCTACCGCCCGCTCATCTGCGATCCGCGCCAGGCGCGCCGCGAACGCGCTGCCGACTGAGAGCGACCCGCGCTCAACGCCGACCGCCCTCGGCCTCACCGCCCGTCCGCGCACCCTCCTCGCCGATGGCCTCGATCTCCACCTCGATGCCACCCACGCGGCGCTGCACGCAGGCCGCGAAACCATCGTCGCCGCCTATGGTGCCAGGCCGAGCGGCAGCAATGCGGTAGCCAATGCGCTCGCGGCGCTCGTCGCGACAGGCCTCGATGGCCTGTAGGTAGCGGTCTTCACCCACGTCCACTGCGATCCCGCGGGCCTCGAGGCAACTGCGGAAGTCGCCAACATCCTTGCCGGCGGGGATGCGGATCTCGAGCGGCTGCTGAACTCGCGCCTGCTCCGTGTACACGCCGGTGCCGACATTGATGGTCTGGACGCGGGTGGCGGCGGCAGCACACTCCGCACGTGCGCGCCGCACGGCGTCGGCATCGGGTTCGCCCTCTGCGCGCACCGCGGGTGCCGTGCAAACCAGCAGCGCGAGCAGAACGCCAGCTACCCTGTCGGAAAACGTCATCGCTGCGGGCATGTCGTGGTCCCTCCGGAAGTTGGGGCGGTGGTGGCAGTGCGACACCCGGCCGCTCGCTCGACTGCGGTGCTGCGTCAATGCCGGGTTTCACGTGCCCCGACACCGGGCGCACGCATGCGCAGCAGCGCGAGCATCACGTCGGCACGTTCGGCCACCGTCGCCGCCTCCAGTACCGCCTGTTTGTCGGCTGGCGACAACGGCAACTGCATCCCGAAGAGATCGACCAGTGTGCCGGTATCCATGCGCCCCAGCGTGCTGTCGTCGATGGCAAAGCCCTGTGCTGCCAAGGCCGTGCGCGTCGATTCCAGGAAGGCTGCCGCATCGAGACCGGTGCTTGCCGACGGCGCCTCCAGATCCTGGATGAAGCGGGACCAGTCCACACGCGCCCTGCGATAGCCGCCTGGTGCCAGTGACTCGTCCTTGATCTCGAAACGACACACACCCTCGAGCGCAAGGAGATAACGACCATCGCCGCTCTCCTCGAGATGGACGATGCGTCCGGCACAGCCCACCCTGAACAGACTGTGCTCGGCCGCACCTGCCTGCGGCTGCACCATGCCGAACAGTCGACAATTGCCCAGGGCATCATCAACCAGGTTGAGGTAGCGAGGCTCGAATACATTGAGCGGCAGCCGGCCAAAGGGCAGCAACACGGCGCCACTCAGCGGGAAAATGGGCAGCGTCTCCGGCAAGCGCTCCGCCGGAATGGAGAATGGGCCTCGTGACATGTTGGACCTCGCTTAACATGGCCAGGCACCGGAAGCCCGGTCACACAGGGAGTCGCCCGCCTGCGCTGGAGTTCCGCACGATGGTGCGTTCGCCTGCATGACGGCCGCCAGTCAATGCACGCGAGGGCAACTGCGTCAAGGCTTGCCGTGCGCCGTCGATATCTCTTGCGCACGACTCGCCTCTACCTGTACAACTCGCCGCGGTCAGTGCCCACGCGCATTGCACCATCGCGTTTCGCCCGGCAGGATCACAGCTGATGAACTCACAACAGCACGACGACCAACTTCCCCCGGCCTACGCTCCGGACGAAGACGAGGATTACATGAACCCGCGCCAGCTCGCGTGGTTCCGCCAACGGTTGATCGCATGGCGTGAGGAGTTGGTCGAGGAATCCCGGCGCACGGTGGATGAGCTGCGCGATGAGGATCGCGATGTCACCGACGAGGCCGAGAGAGCCTCGCGCGAGAGTGAGCACACCCTTGCGCTCAGGACACGCGAGCGCTACCGCAAGCTGATCCCCAAAATCAATGCCGCCCTCGAGCGGATCGACAACGGCAGCTACGGTTACTGCGACGAGACTGGCGAGCCCATCGGCGTCAGGCGCCTGCTGGCGCGACCAATCGCCACCCTCTCGGTCGAGGCGCAGGAGCGCCACGAGAAACTCAGCCGCCAGCTCGCTGAAGACTGACAGCGGTCACCCATCCCCGCATCGATCATCAACACCACATCGGCCCGTCACCCCACGGCCCGAAATCGCCTCATTCCCACTCGAGCTCCATCCACGCACGCACGACGTTGCGCGGGTGCACCTCCGGGAAAAGTGCCCAGCGCTTCGCCTCCGCAGCAGCGATCCCCGCCGCCGCGTCCTCGGCCACGGCCCCTTCAGCGATGGCTGCGCGCACGCCATCACGCAGGCTCTCGAGGTATTCACGCAGGCGTTGCAGCTCGTGCGGACCGGCCACGCTCACGGGCCCGTGACCCGGCACGACACGCGCCACACCTGCACCGGGCAGCGTCTCCAGTACGGCAAGCCAACCGAGCAGGCTGCCATCCAGGCTCGGCGCGCGCTCCACGAAGAGCAGATCCCCCAGAAAGAGGGTGCCCGTCGCCATATCGAAGACTGTCAAATCCTGGCCACTGTGCGCGCCCGGATGGGCCTTCAAGAGCAGACTGCGGCCACCAAGCGGGAGCTCGAGGGTGTCGGTCACGCCTTGGGACGGCGCGATGACCTGCGCCGCCGCATCCTCGCCACCACCGAGCTCGTCAGCGAAGTGTTCGACAAAGAAGGCCCGGCTTGCCGCCACGGCCTCGGCCAGACCGACATGCCCGACGAACACCGTCTGCGCATCGGCGAAGGCCGCGTTGCCAAGGACATGATCGAAGTGCACATGGGTGTTGATGACCCAGCACACCGGCAGGGGGGTGAGCTCGGCGAGCGCCTGGCGCAGGGCACGACCTACGGCAACTGAGCCGCCCGTGTCGATCACGGCCACGCAGTCCGTGCCGATCACCACTCCCAGGTTGGCGATGTCGGCGCGGTCGGGAGATGTCAGCGAATGATGCCCGCCGCGATGCACGTGGACCCCCTCCGCCACTGGCTCCAGGCGGATCAGCGGTTCCGCCGGAACAGCGACCGCAACGACAAGCAGCAGTGCAAGCGTTGCTGCACTGAGCAAGCGGGCGGGGCCATTCATCGCGTCTGACAGGCGGCGCAGAGGCCGCTCATCTCGAGGGTGGTGTGATCCACACGGAAGCCAAGATCACGCGCGCGTTCAGCGAGGATCGCCGATAGCTGCGGATCGTCCATTTCCGCCGCTGCACCACAACCGGTGCAGATCAGGAACTGCCCCCCATGCGCCTCACCCGGCTCTCCGCAACCGACGAAGGCGTTGAGTGTAGCCACCCGGTGGATGAACCCCTCCTGCAGCAGGAATTCCAGCGCGCGGTACACGGTGGGGGGGGCCGCGCGTGGGTTGTTCTCGCGCAGACGGGCCAGCAAATCGTAGGCCTTGACCGGCTCATGCGAGGCCCAGACGAGCTCGAGGACCCGTCGGCGCAGCGGCGTCAGGCGCTGGCCACGACGACGACATTGCGCGTCAGCCTGCTCGAGGGCGTCGTCCACGCAATGCGAATGATTGTGTTCGTGCGCCATGAAGGGTCTGCGCACGGACGATCCGCTGGCCGGTTTGCTCATGCCACTATCAGAGGTGCTCTCGGGGAACTGCTGTCAGGGATTGGGGGCAGAGCGCAGCCGCGCGAGGGCCAGGCCAAGCAGATAGAGTGTGGCAGCAACGATGACGATGCTCGCGCCGCTCGGCCAGTCGAATTGCCACGACAGACCAATGCCGAGTGTAGTGCAGAGCCCCGCGATCAGGCAGGCAAGCACGGCCATCGACAGTAGCCGGTCGGTGAAGCGGCGAGCGATGGCGGCAGGCAAGGCGAGCAGCGCCACCACCAGCACGAGGCCAACCACCCGCGCCAGCAGAACGGCCGTCAGGGCCAGCACCACGAGCAGCAGCAGTTCGAGGCGCGCGACCGGCAGCCCCCGCAACTCGGCGAACTCCGGGTCGAAGGAAATGGCGGCGAACTCCCGCAGATGGGTGGCGAAGAGCAGCAGCAGGAGCAGGTCCACCACAGCCATCAGCCAGAGATCGGCTGTGCTGACCGTGAGCAGGCTGCCAAAGAGATAGTCCGCGAGATCCACGCCATAGCCCGGGGTACTCGCCACGGCGATGACGCCGATGGCCATGCCGGTGGACCACAGGGCGCTCAGCATGATGTCCTCTGCCTCGGCCGCATGCCGACGCAGCCACCAGATGCAGAACGCGGTCAACAGCGCCGCCACCAGCGCGCCATGCAATGGGTCCCGGCCAAGGGCGTGGGCGACACCGATGCCACCCAGCGCCGCGTGGGCGATCGCACCGGCGAGCAGGCCCATGCCGCGCACAACCACGAAGGTGCCGCTGAGCCCACCCGCCACCGACACCAGCAGGGCGGCGAGGAGTGCCTCGAAGAGGAGCGGGGGAAAGGTGAGGGTCATGGTGTTCGCACCGGGCCTGCTGCCGAGTCTGCCGACGGCTGCGGCTGCGGCTGCG
>DNIF01000196.1:0-186 GCA_003485715.1 Gammaproteobacteria bacterium | reverse complement strand
CGGCTGCGGCTGCGGCTGCGCGGGGACACTGGCAGGGACAGATCCGCTGCCACGCGACGGATGACGGTACAGGCGATCGATGACGAAGCCGTCGATCTCGGCAGGGTGATGACACCAGAGTCGGCGGTTCACGCAGGCCACGCGCTGCACCCGATCGGAGATGCAGGAGAGATCGTGCGTCACCAC
>DNIF01000023.1 GCA_003485715.1 Gammaproteobacteria bacterium | reverse complement strand
CATCGAAGGCCGCCGTGTGCACATAGCTCACCCCCAGCAGCGTGTGCTCGTGGCGCACCCGGTTGCCGCGCGCGTCATAGGCAAAGCGATGCACGCCACTCGCGTCCGTCACCGCACACAGCCGACCCACCCCATGCGTGCAGCCCGTGGCCGCATCCCAGGTGAGGCTCACGTCCTCCGTGGCCCCCGGGCGGTCGATGGCCGTCAGCCGATTGAGCCCATCGTAGGCATACCCGGTCGTGATGCCGCGCGCATCCGTCTCCGCCACCCGATTGCCGGCCGCATCAAAGACCCGCGTCAGCGTGCCGCGATCCGGCGAGCGCTCTTCCCGCGCCTCGCCAAAACCGTTCACCGTGAAGCCGGTCGCTGCCCCGTTCGGCGTCACCACCCGCGTCACCGCATCCTGAGCGTCGTAGGCCGTCGTCGTCACCCCCGCCAGCGCATCCGTCACCCGCGTGAGACGATCCAGCGCGTCATGAACGAAGGTTGTGGAGACCGCCGCGGCCCCCTCACCTACCGTCATCGCGCTCGGCCGGCCCGCAGCATCGTGCGTCCAGGTGGTCCTGACCCCGGCCGCAGACAGCAGCTCTGACAAGCGACCGAGCGTGTCGTAGCGGCGCGTCTCCCGCTGCACCAGCGCACCCCCCACCGACTCCCGCACCGTCACCGCGCGCCGGTTGCCGGCCAGATCCAGATCGAAGCCCACCTCCTGGCCCAGCGCATCCGTCAGGCCCGTCAGCCGGTGCGCAGCGTCATAGCGGTAGCGCACCGCCTCGCCGGTCGGCAGCCGCAGATCGATGAGCTGACCCACCCCGTCATAGCCGAAGGTGGTGGTGGCACCGGCCACGGTCAACGAGGCCAGCCAGCCGCGCGGGTGCCAGGTGTAGTGGGTGACCACCCCGTTGGCATCGATGGCTTCCAGTACCCGACCGGCCCCATCGTAGCGGGTGAAGTGGGTCACGTGGCCCGCCGCGTTGGTAACGGCGGCCAGGTCGCCCGGGGCATGTACGGCCGTGGTGTCGGTGTAATAGGCATAGGTGGTGACGTCATTCACGTCGGTGCGCGGACCATCCACCCGCCTGATCCGCCCGGTGAGCGCCCCCTCGACGTGCCACTCGGTGGTGACAGTGCGCGCGACGTGGGGCACCACCGTGGTGTCGGTCAGCGTGCGCGCCGTCTCCCGCCCCGCCGCATCGTAGACCCAGGTGGTCGTCCGCCCGGGCTCCACCCGCGACAGCGGCTGGCGGAAGTCCGCGTGCCAGGTGGTCGTGACGATACGTACGTCAGGACGCGCGGGCGGCGTCACCAGCGCCGTGGCACAGGCCTCGCTGGAGCGGAGCCCCTCCAGCCGCCGCGTCTCCAGATTGCGCGTCAAGTCATAGGCATAGCATGTGCGGTTGCCGACGAAGTCGGTGATCGAGGCCACGTTGCCGTTGGCGTCATAGGTGGACGCGGCCGTGGTCGTGCCGCAGGCGGCACACTGCCGGCTGTTCGAGGCCGTGCGCACCACCCCAAGCACCTGAGTGTAGGTCTGCCGGCGCGTGACCGTGGGCGTGTTCGGGGCGGTCTCGTCCTGGAACTCGGCCACCTCCGTGCTGCCATCGGCCAGGTAACGCAGGGTGACCTTGCCGGCCTGACCGGCATGCTCGCTCAGCACCCCGCGACCCTGGGCGTCGTAGGCCCAGGTGGCATGGCGCGCGCCGTTCTCGTCGCTGATCCCGGTCAGCGCCTGCGGCAGGGCGGTGTTCTCGTAGTGGTAGCGGCGGGTCACGGTGCCGGTGCCGCTGGCGTCCGGGTGTGCGACCGTCGCCAGACGCCCGCTGTCGTCGTAGGCATAGCGGATCACCCGCAGATCCGGCGTGGTCAGCGTCGCCAGGCGCCCGTTGGCATCGTGGCTGAAGACGAGCGCGCGCCCGTCCTGCCCCTCCACCCGCGTGAGCCGACCGCCGGCGTCATGACTCAAGCTCAGGCTGCGGCCCGCCAGGGTCGTGACGCCGGTGAGCCGCCCGCCGGCATCGAAGGTCTCGGTCTCCTCCCCTGACACCAGCCGCCAACCCACATGCACCCCACCGACTCCCGTCAACGGCGTGAGCCGCTCGGGGGTGTCGGCATCCGCGGCATAGCTCGCACCGCTCCGGCGGAAGAGCAGCACGCGGCCATCGGCGCGGTAGACCATCACCAGCGCGTCAGTGAGCCCATTGGGTGCATAGACGCTGCGGGCGAAGTGGTGACGCCAGCGCGCACCCAGATCCGCGCCCGCCACCGCGACCGAGCTGTTGTAGTGGCGGACGAAGGAGAGCAGCCCACCGCCCGGCTCTGCCCAGTCGCGCTCCTGCTGATATTTGTTGCCGGTACCCGGGTTGATGGGGTTGCCCACTCCGCATTGGGGCGGGCCAGGGTTCTTGAAGGGGTCCTCGCGGTAGAGCGTGCCGACGATCGCGCCGCACCCACTGCATTGACCGTGGACGCACCAGAGACCGAACGAGTTCGTCTGTCGGCCGTTGGCCGACGGAGTGACGGTCCGCCAGCAGTTCGGCCAACCGGCCGGCCCCCAAATTGACCGGTACCTCGCCCAGGCAGCCGCATCCAGCGCCGCGATGCTGGGGAAGCGCGGGTTGTCCCACATGCCGCTAGGTATGGTGTACGGTGGACCATAAAAGAGCGTCGCCGCCTGCACGTTCGCCACCCCAACCGCCAGCCCCGCAAGCAGCAGGGCCGCGAGCATCACGATCCGACTAGGGCCGCTGCGCGCTGTGCTCGGGGACCGCGACGATGGCGCGCGTCGGTCGGCCTGCAGGCGGCCATCAGGGGACATGCGCATCATCCGGCCCTCGTGTCGGTGCTTTCGCCCTGAACGCTGCCACGGCCGGATGACAGGCGTGTGACAGCCGCACCCGCTGGCACTTTTCGGGAGCGTTTCCCGCCCGCGTTCAGGCGTCTGACGCAGGCGACGCGGTGCCCAGCGACCGTCGAGCCCATCCCTTGCCGGCGTCCGGGTGGTCCGTCAGATCCACTCGCCTGAGCCACGCGCCGCTCGGCGTGCACCTGACGCGCGGGGTCAGATCGCGAAGAAGTCGAGCGGCTGGTGCTCGTTACGAAGGTCGTGGTTTCGGAGCTGGCGTGGGGCGGCACGCCTTGCCAGTCTGCAGGCCGGGCTCGCCGCGAGCGATGCCGAGAGCCTGGCGCTGCGGCGCGACTTCATCCGTACCTATCTCGAGCGTGACATCCCGCAGTTCGGTCCGCGCATCCCGGCGGCCACGCTGGAACGCCTGTGGGCGCTCCTCGCCCACCACCAGGGCGGGCTGCTGAACGCCTCGTCCATTGCCCGTGCGCTCGAGCTGAGCGCACAGACGGTCACGCGCTACATCGACCTGCTCGTGGACCTGCTGCTGGTGCGCCGGCTGCCACCCGTCGGTGCGAACGTGGCCAAGCGCCTGGTCCGATCACCCAAGGTGTACGTCCGCGACAGCGGTCTGGTCCACGCGCTGCTCGGCATCGGGAGCCTGAGCCAGCTCAGCGGCCACCCGGTGCAGGGTGCGAGCTGGGAGGGGATGGTCATCGAGTCCCTGCTGGCAGCGGCGCCCTGGGGCACGCGGGCGGGCTTCTATCGCACGGCGGCGGGTGCGGAGATCGACCTCGTGCTGGAATTTCCCGGTGGCCAGCGCTGGGCGGTGGAAATCAAGCGCAGCCAGGCCGCCCGCCCCGCCAGGGGCTTCCACAGCGCCCTCGCGGACCTCCGCCCGGAAGGTGCCTTCGTGGTCCATGCGGGCGACGCCCGCTATCCCCTCGGTGACGGGATCGAGGCGCTGCCGATCCGGGCGCTCGCCGCCAGGCTGCGCGACGGCCCGATCCAGCGATGAACCAGATCATCACCCGTGGTCGGCCGCCGCTGCGTCGTCGCCCGGACTACCGCCCCGCGAGCAGATTCTTCAGCGAGGCGAGCGTGGCCTTGCCGCGTGTGCGCTCCTGCCCGTCCTTCGGGTTGCGGCCCTCCCAGGCGAGCAGATCGCTCGGGATCTCCTGCAGGAAGCGGCTGGGCTCGCTTGCCACGCGCTCACCCCCCGCGCGTCGGCTCCGTGCCAGCGTGAAGGTGAGGCTGCGCTGGGCGCGGGTGATGCCCACGTAGGCCAGACGGCGCTCCTCCTCGAGGGCCTCGGGTGACTGGCTGTGGCGATGCGGCAGCAGGTCTTCCTCCATGCCGATCAGATACACGTGTGCGAACTCCAGGCCCTTCGCCGTGTGCAGCGTCATCAGGCGCACGCGGCCAGTGACATCCTCCTCGCCGCGCTCCAGCCGGTCGATGAGGGTCAGGCGGTTGACCACCGAGGCGAGGTCAGCCGCGTCGGGGTGCTTCTGCACGCTGCGGTCGATGAAGGCGAGCAGCTCGTCGAGGTTCTCGTTGCGGCGACGGGCCGTGCGCGCATCGGGTGCCTGTTCCTCGATCCAGGGGCGGTAATCGCTTTCCTCGACCAGCCGGCGCGCCACCTGCGCGGCGGTCTCGTCCTCCGCGCGCCGCGCGAGTTCGCGCAGCCAGTCCACGAAGAGCGCGAGTTGCCGCCAGGCGCGATCACCGATGTGCAGCCGGATCCCAGGAAGCGCGGCCGTCTCCAGCAGCGACAGCCCGGCGCGGGTGGCCTGGGCCGAGAGCTTTTCCAGCGTCGCCGTGCCGATCTCGCGGCGTGGCACGTTGACGATGCGCAGGAAGGCGGTGTCGTCATCCGGGTTCGCGATCAGGCGCAGGTAGGCGAAGACATCGCGTACCTCGCTGTGGGCAAAGAAGGAGGTGCCGCCGGAGAGGTGATAGGGCACTTCCGCCTCGCGCAGCCGCTTTTCCAGCGGACGCGACTGATGGTTGCCACGGTAGAGGATGGCGAAGTCGCCGAAACCCATGCCGTGCAGCAGACGCCGGTGCAGGAGATCGGCGACCACACGCTCGGCCTCGGCCTCTTCGTCGCTGGCCTCGAGTACGCGCAGATCCTCGCCCGGGCCGTGTTCGCACCAGAGACGTTTTTCGAAGACATGCGGGTTGTGGGCGATGAGCGCATTCGCCGCCTTCAGGATGTTGCCGGTGGAGCGGTAGTTCTGCTCGAGCGCCACGACCGCCAGTTCCGGGTAGTGCTCGCGCAGCAGCCGGAGGTTCTGCGGTGCCGCGCCGCGCCAGGCGTAGATGGATTGATCGTCATCGCCCACTGCGGTGAAGCGTGCCCGCTCGCCAGTGAGCACGCGCAGGAGCCGGTACTGGGCGGCGTTGGTGTCCTGATATTCGTCCACCAGCAGATAACCCATGCGCTCCTGCCACGCCGCGCGACAATCCGCGTGCTCGGTCAGGGCCTGCACCGGCAGGCCGATGAGGTCATCGAAATCCACCGCGTTGCAGGCCAGCAGCGCCCGCTGATAGTCCAGCCACGCCCTGGCTGCCTGTTGGGCGTTGTCGTCAGAGGCGCTCGCCAGGGCGGATTCCGGGCTGAGGCCGAGCCCCTTGAAAGCGGCGATGCGGGCCTGGATGGCGGGCAGCTCCGCCGCCTGTGGTGATTTGCGCAGGACCTCGGCGAGCAGTGAGGTGCTGTCGTCGGCATCGAGGATGGAGAAACGTGGGCGCAGCCCCACGCGCTCGTACTCTTCGCGCAGGATTTCGAGGCCCAGGGTGTGGAAGGTGGTGACGGACAGCCCGCGCGCATCCCCGCCCCGGAGCTCGGCGCTGGCCCGCTCGCGCATCTCGCGCGCCGCCTTGTTGGTGAAGGTGACGGCGTGGATGCGCCGGGGTGACATGCCGCAGTCGCGGATCAGATGGGCGATCTTGGCGACGATGACGCGTGTCTTCCCACTCCCGGCCCCGGCGATCACGAGCAGGGGGCCGTGGACGTGGCGGACGGCCGCGAGTTGGGCGGGGTTGAGACGGTTCACGGGAGGGTCGACGAGCACGAGGGCGCGCGAGCGTAGCACGCAGCCTCCCGGTCGCGACCGCGCGTTGGGCGCGGAACTTGCTGCCCGAAAAGGGGCCCGCCCTGCCCTGGGGACAAAGGCGGGCAAGGGCGGGTCAACCGGAGGAGACTTGAATCGTGCGCTCGCTGGCTGCCGCGCCTACCTTGCGCTCGGGACGATACCCTTCACGCCGTCCGACTTGGCTCAGATCGAGCGGGTCCGGATGGAAGAGGGCCGGGACTCACACAGGACAGGGGTGACAGGCCATGAATGCAGAGTGCGGCGCGACACCTGAACGTCGCCTGAACGCCAACGCGCGGCGGCGCTCGCTGCTCCCACCGTGGCGCGATCGCCACCTCTGGCGGCGACCGGGGGCTGCATGAACACCCGGTCGTCGGGTGACGCCAACGGGGTGTCGCGGAGCGGCTGGTTGGTCCTCCTGATGGCGCCCGTGTTGCTTGCCGCGGGGGTCTTCATCGGCGATCTGCAGGCCGATTCGCGGGTGCAGGTGCTGGCCGGCGAGGAGACGCTCATCGTGGCCGAGGTCGGCCTAGCCTTTCGCGCACGCCTGGACACCGGGGCAGGGGTCTCGTCGGTGCATGCCGAGGACATCGAGGTGCTGGATGGCGACCCGCTGGATCCAAAACGCAACCTCGGGCGGCTGGTGCGCTTCACGCTGGTCAACGAAGAAGGGGCGAGCGCCACCCTCACTTCGCGCATCGAACGGGTGCGCAGCATCCGCACCGGCGATTGCAGCGAGGCGCGCTATCACGTGCATCTCACGCTGGCCCACGGTGGCCGCAGCCAACGGGTGCTGGTCAACCTGAACGATCGCGGCTATTCCCCGCATCGGCTGCTGGTCGGGCGCAACTGGTTGTCCCGGGGTTATCTGGTGGATGTGGGGCGCCACGCTGAAGACGCCGAATGAGGGCTTGCTCCGGGCCTCCGGGGACCTGAGCCGGCGGCGCGATCGCGCCTGATCGAGGCGACGATAGGGCTGGGCTGCGCTGAGATCGGCCCCCGCCTATCTTCGCAGGAGCCCACTCATGGCCCGCCCCGCCGCCGCTCGCGAGACCCATCCCATGACCGATCCCAGCGCCGACACCCTCGAACTGCCACCGCCGGGTATGGCCACCTACGCTGACCTCGAGGCCCTGCCCGAGCGCTACGTGGGCGAGATCATCGACGGCACCCTCTACGCCCAGGCTCGGCCGGCCAGCCCGCCTGCGCGCGCGGCCAGTGCGCTCGGTTCTCGCCTCTTCACCGGCTTCGACGGGCCAGGCGGTGTGGAAGGCGGTCCACCGGGCGGCTGGTGGGTCCTGTTCGAGCCCGAGCTGCATTTCGGTGAGGATGTCATCGTGCCCGACGTCGCTGGCTGGCGGCGCGCGCGCATGCCGGCGCTCACCGCGCGGCCCTGGTTCACCGAGCCACCGGACTGGCTCTGCGAGGTGGCCTCGCCAGCCACCGAGCGGCTGGATCGCGGACTCAAGCTCGCGCGCTATCTCGCTGCCGGCGTGGGCCACGTGTGGCTGGTGGAGCCGCTGGCGCGGCGCATCGAGGTCTACCGGCGCGGTCCGGAGGCGTGGCTGCTGGTCGGGACCCATTTCGACGACGACGTGGCCGCCATCGAGCCCTTCGCGGCCCTGCCGCTGGCGCTCGCGGAACTCTGGCTCGACTGAAAGCGCGCGGCAGCGTCAACCCGCCCCACGCGCGAGGGCATTGCGGGCCGCCAACGCGCGTTCCAGCGCCTCTTCGGCCGTGGCCCCGAGCGCGGTGAGGTGGCCCATCTTGCGCCCGGGGCGGGCCGCGGTCTTGCCGTAGAGGTGAAGGTGCACCTCAGGCTGGGCGAGGGCGCGGGCGAAGTCCGGCGTGCCTGTCGCCCATAGATCGCCGAGCAGATTCACCATCGCCGCCGGCCGCAGGAGCCGCGCGGATCCGAGCGGCAGGCCACACACGGCGCGCACCTGCTGCTCGAACTGGCAGCTCACACAGGCATCGATGCTGTAGTGGCCGGAGTTGTGCGGTCGCGGGGCCAGTTCGTTCACCAGCAGCCGGCCGTCACGCGCCAGGAAGAACTCCACGCACAGCACACCGACCACGTCGAGCTTGCTGAGGATGGCGTGGGCCGTGGCCTCGGCCCGACGAGCAACCTCGTCGCTGAAGCCCCCCGGCGCAAGCGTGACGTCGAGGATGTGATTCTGGTGTGTGTTGCGCACCGGGCCGTAGTGGGTGAAGGCCCCATCGCTGCCGCGCACGCCGATGACCGAGAGCTCGGCCTCGAGATCGATGAAGGCCTCGAGGATGGCCTCGGCACCGCGCAGGGAGTCCCACGCCGCCTTGGCGTCGTCGGGCGTGTCGATGCGTACCTGCCCTTTGCCGTCGTAGCCCCAGCTCGCGGTCTTGAGTACGGCGGGCGTGCCGAGGGCGGCGAGCGCGGTGGCGAGCTCGGCCGCCGAGCGCACCGGCAGGAAGGGCGTGACCGGGATGCCGGCCGCGGCCAGCCAGGTCTTCTCGCGCAGTCGATTCTGGGTGATGTGCAGCACGCCGCCGGCGGGACGCACCGGCACGAAGCGCGCCGCGCAGGCGGTCGCAGCCGTGGGCACGTTCTCGAATTCGAAGGTGATGACATCCACACCCCGGGCGAAGTCGGCGATGGCGTCGAGGT
>DNIF01000272.1 GCA_003485715.1 Gammaproteobacteria bacterium | reverse complement strand
CCGCTACTCCACGAAGCGCCCGGCGAGGATCCCCGGAAGCTGTTGATCGAGCTCGCCCGGGGCGAGGTCGGCGAGGAAGCCCAGGCGACCGAGATTGATGCCCAGCACGGGCGTATCGCTCGCGGTGATGCACTCCGTGGCGCGCAGCAGAGTCCCGTCGCCGCCGAGGGCAATGAGGAGTTCGCCCGGGCGCCCGTCGAGCGCGAGCGGTGGGGGGCAGTCAGGCGTGTCGAGCAGCAGTTCACGGGCGACGGGATCGGCGCTGATGGCGACACCGTGTTCGTGCAACAAGGCAATCAGCCGACGCAGGGTATCTGCGACCCGCGGGTCATCCCGCCTGGCGAAGATGCCGACACGCTCGAACATGGCCGTTTCTCCCGAGTCGGGCGCCGGCTGCACCCGTGCCCGGTCCGGGCTCGCGACCGACCGGACCCTGTGGACTGCGGCACCGTGAATCGGCCGCACGTTAACACTTCGGCACGCGTATCGGGACTCCGGGCTTTTGCACTCACAGGGTGCGAGTGCTAGCCTTCGGCGGGGGTCGGTAAAGCCCTGCCGTTCCAGTGGGTTGGCGTCCGGATGTGGCGGTACGTCGGGGGCCGCCCCGGTCACCCCATCGAGCCGGCGGCGCAGCAGTTCCAAAGGCCAGACCATCGCCCCCAATCCATCTCTGTTCCGTGATCGCAAGTGCCCATGACATCCAGCAAGCAAGTCATCGCCCTCAGTGACCGCTCCGCCCTCCTGTTCCGCGCACTGGTGGAACGCTACATCGAGGGCGGTGAGCCGGTCGGTTCCCGCACGCTCGCTCGCGAGACCCGCCTCGATCTCTCGGCCGCGACCATCCGCAACGTCATGGCCGATCTCGAGGACCTCGGCCTCATCAAGTCGCCGCACACATCGGCCGGGCGCGTGCCCACGGTGAAGGGCTATCGCTTCTTCGTGGACTCCATGATGCGGGCACGGCGGCTGTCGCCCGACGACGAGAACGTCATCACGGCGGGCCTCCGCGGTGTGGAGGAGGTCCCGGCCCTCATCGCGCGGGCGAGCGCGATGCTCTCGGAGATCTCCCGGCTGGCAAGCATCGTGATGGTGCCGCGGCAGGATGCCAACGCGCTTCGGCACGTCGATTTCGTTGCCTTGGGTGGCAACCGGGTGCTGGTGATCCTGGTGCTGAACGGGGCCGAGGTGCAGAACCGCGTCATCCACACCGAACGCGATTACAGTCAGGCGGAGCTCGAACAGGCAGCCAACTACGTCAACGCCGAGTGCGCGGGTCTGGAACTCGGCGAACTGCGTGCCCAGGTGCTGAAGGACATCCACCGCACCCGTGAGCAGCTCGACCGCGGCATGCAGGCGGTGGTGGAACTCGCCGACAAGGGCATGGCACCTGCGCCCGCTGCGCGCGATTTCCTGGTCGCCGGCCAGACCAACCTCATGGGCGTGAACGAACTGGCGGATATCGATAAACTCCGCGCGCTTTTCGAGGCCTTCCATCGCAAGCGAGACTTCCTCCGTCTGCTCGACCTCGCCCTCGAGGCCCAGGGGGTGCAGATCTTCATCGGCGAGGAATCCGGCTATCAGGTGCTCGACGACTGCTCCCTGGTTACCGCCACCTACACGGCGGAGGGGCGGGTGCTGGGCGTGCTCGGGGTCATCGGTCCCACCCGCATGCCCTACGATCGCCTTGTCTCGGTGGTGGATGTCACCGCGCGTGCACTCGGTTCGGCCTTGAAAGCACAGCACTAGTACCCCATCCATGAACCGGGGCCGGCGTGGTCGTCTGACACGAGGCCGATTCTCCCCCTGACTCCCAGACAGCCGTATTTCTCTGGTCACGGGCCCGCCCGGGCGTCGGGCGGCGACCGGCAGCAGCGAGGAATTTCCCATGAACGAAGCCGAACGCACGCCCGCCGAGGGCGAGGCACAGGTCCAGGCCCCGCAGCAACCTCCGGTCGTGGAGGCCACCACAGCCGAATCGGGCGAGTCTCTCGAGCGTGAGCTGATGGAGACCCGTTCACAGCTCGAGACGGCCCTCGCCGACGTGCTGCGGGCGCGTGCCGAGGTGGACAACATCCGCAAGCGTGCCCAGCGCGACGTCGAGCAGGCTCACCGTTTCGCCCTGGAGCGCTACGTGACCGAACTGCTGCCCGTGTGCGACGGCATGGAGCTCGGCGTCCAGGCGGCAGCGGTTACCACGGATATCCAGGCGCTGCGCGAGGGCATGGACCTGACCTTCAGAATGTTCACGGAGGCCGTCGGGCGGACCGGGGTGGAGACGATTGCCCCCGCCTCCGGCGAGCGTTTCGATCCGGAGCTGCACCAGGCCATGGGCATGGAGGAGGCCAGCAACTGCCCGCCCGGCAGCGTGGTCCGGGTGCTGCAGAAGGGCTACCGCCTGAATGATCGCCTGCTACGCCCGGCACTCGTGGTGGTAGCGCGCGCCGGTTGATCCCGCGGGGCCGGCCCGCTTGCACGGTCCCCCCACCTTCCTCCGTGGCTTCTTCGGCCCCGGGGGCTTGAATAGCCAACGATTCGGCCCCACATCCCAGCATCATCCCGGCCGCGGATGGCCCCTGCAGTATTCCGGGGCGCCCCGTGGCCACCGACGAACGAAGCAACCGCCCCCTTCAGGAGCAGCAACACATGGCAAAAATCATCGGCATCGACCTCGGCACCACCAACTCCTGCGTGGCCGTGCTCGAAGGTGGCCAACCCAGGGTCATCGAAAACAGCGAAGGCTCGCGCACCACGCCTTCCGTGGTGGCCTACACCAACGACGGCGAGGTGCTGGTGGGCCAGTCGGCCAAGCGTCAGGCCGTCACCAATCCGCACAACACCCTCTTTGCGGTGAAGCGCCTCATCGGTCGCAAGTTCAAGGACGAAGTAGTGCAGAAGGATGCCTCCATCGTCCCCTACAAGGTGGTCGAGGCCGACAACGGCGATGCCTGGGTGGAGGCCGGTGGCCGGCGCATGGCCCCGCCGGAGGTCTCCGCGCGCGTGCTCATGAAGATGAAGAAGACGGCGGAGGACTACCTCGGCGAGAAGGTCACCGAGGCCGTGATCACCGTGCCCGCTTACTTCAACGACTCGCAGCGTCAGGCCACCAAGGATGCAGGCCGCATTGCCGGTCTCGAGGTCAAGCGCATCATCAACGAGCCCACCGCCGCCGCGCTCGCCTTCGGCATGGACAAGCGCAGCGGCGATTCCCGCATCGCGGTCTACGACCTGGGCGGCGGCACCTTCGATATCTCCATCATCGAGATCGCCGAGGTGGACGGTGAGCAGCAGTTCGAGGTGCTGTCCACCAACGGCGATACCTTCCTTGGTGGCGAGGACTTCGACAACCGCATCATCGATTTCCTGGTGGAGGAGTTCCAGCGCGATCAGGGCATCAATCTGCGCAACGATCCGCTGGCCTTGCAGCGCCTGAAGGAGGCCGCGGAGAAGGCCAAGGTCGAGCTGTCCTCCAGCCAGCAGACCGATGTGAACCTCCCCTACATCACGGCCGACAACACCGGCCCCAAGCATCTCAACGTGAAGCTCACGCGGGCGAAGCTCGAGGCGCTGGTCGAGGAACTGGTCAAGCGCACCATCGAGCCCTGCCGGGTGGCATTGAAGGACGCCGGACTCAAGCCCTCCGACATCAACGACGTCATCCTCGTCGGTGGCCAGAGCCGCATGCCGCGGGTGCAGGATGCGGTCAAGGATTTCTTCGGCCGTGAGCCGCGGCGTGACGTCAACCCGGACGAGGCCGTGGCCGCTGGTGCTGCCATCCAGGCCGGTGTGCTCGGCGGGGATGTCAAGGACGTCCTTCTGCTCGACGTGACCCCGCTGTCACTCGGCATCGAGACCCTGGGTGGCGTGATGACCAAGCTCATCGAGAAGAACACCACCATCCCGACCAAGGCGCAGCAGGTGTTTTCAACCGCCGACGACAACCAGACGGCGGTCACGGTGCACGTGCTGCAGGGCGAACGCGAGATGGCGAGCGCCAACAAATCGCTTGGTCGTTTCGACCTTGCCGATATCCCGCCGGCACGGCGCGGCATGCCGCAGATCGAGGTCACTTTCGATATCGACGCCAACGGCATCCTGAACGTGTCCGCTCGTGACAAGGCCACGGGCAAGTCCCAATCCATCGTCATCAAGGCATCGAGCGGTCTGTCAGAGGCCGAGATTCAGCGCATGGTGCGGGATGCCGAACTGCACGCCGAAGAGGACCGCCGCTTCCACGAACTGGTCAACGCCCGCAATCAGGCCGATGGGCTGGCCCACAGCGTGCGCGCACAGTTGGAGGATCTGGGCAGTGCACTGCCGGAATCGGAGCGTGCAGAGATCACGGCCGCCGTCGAGGCCGTGGAGGCCGCAGTGAAGGGCGACGACCGTGCCGCCATCGAATCCGCGCAGGAGCGTCTGAGCGGGTACGCCGAACGGCTGGCAGCCGCTCAGCAGGCGAAGTCCGCGGGCGGGGACGGTGACGGCCCGGCGGGTGGCAGCTCCTCCGGCGCCTCCTCGGGTCGCCGGGATGATGACGTCATCGACGCCGACTTCGAGGAAGTCGGCAAGTAAGGCCGGGTCGACCGCGATGCCCCTCTCCCGGCTCTTCTTCCGGGTGAGGGGCTGGGCTGAGGGTCCGCCAAGGCCGCGATACCGGCCTCGCCGAAAGCGCCCTCCCACAGTCTGTGTCCCGCCGACGAACCGAGAACAAGAAACCGCACGATGGCAAAGCGTGACTACTACGAAGTGCTGGGTGTCGCGCGCGACGCCGACGAGGCCACCCTGAAGAAGGCCTACCGACGCCTTGCCATGAAACACCATCCCGATCGCAATCCGGATGATGCAACGGCCGAGGCCGCCTTCAAGGAGGCCAAGGAGGCCTGGGAAGTCCTCTCGGATGCGCGCCGCCGGGCCGCCTACGACCGCTTCGGCCATGCCGGTGTCGAGGGTGCCGGCGCTGGCGCCGGCGGTCCGGGCTTCGAGGGCGCTGATCTCGGTGACATCTTCGAAAGCGTTTTCGGCGACATCTTCGGTGGTGGCCGGGCCGGGGGACGCAACGGGCGCGGCTCGGACCTGCGCTACAACCTCGAACTGACCCTCGAGGAGGCCGTGCGCGGCGTCACCCGCAGCCTCGAGATCCCCACGGCTGAATCCTGCAGCACCTGCAATGGCTCGGGTGCGAAGCCTGGTACCCAGCCCGTCACCTGCACCACCTGCGGCGGTCATGGCCAGGTGCGGATCTCGCAGGGCTTCTTTTCGGTGCAGCAGACCTGCCCGCAGTGTCGGGGCAGCGGGCGCATCGTGCGCGAGCCCTGCGGGAGCTGCGCGGGGGCGGGGCGAGTGCGCACGACGCGCACCCTGGAGGTGCGCATCCCCGCAGGTGTGGATACGGGTGATCGCGTACGTCTGTCGGGCGAGGGCGAGGCGGGCGCCCGTGGCGGTGGCACCGGCGACCTCTACGTCGTCATCCAGGTCGCCGAGCATCCCATCTTTCGTCGTGATGGCACTGATCTCTTCTGCGAGGTGCCGATCGGCTTTGCCACGGCTGCGCTCGGCGGCGAGCTCGAGGTGCCGACCCTCGATGGCCGGGTGATGTTGAAGATCCCGGCCGAGACGCAGACCGGCGCGCTGTTCCGGCTGCGCGGCAAGGGTGTTGCGTCGGTACATGGCGGCGGCGCCGGGGACCTCATCGTGCGCACGGTGATCGAGACGCCGGTGAAGCTCAACCCGGAGCAGCGCGAACTGCTGCGCCGCTTCGCCGACAGCCTCAAGTCCGGTGAAGACAGCGCCCAGCAGCCGCGGGAGACGAGCTGGCTCGATGGCGTGCGCAAGTTCTTCGAGGAGAACTTCGGTTGAGGCGCAGGCAGTCCCACACATTTATCGCGAGAAGGTCGCCATGACCAATCCTGGCAAGAAGCTGCGCATCGGCATGCACGGTGCGAGCGGGCGCATGGGTCAGGCGGTGCTTGCGCTGGTAGCCGCAGCGGAGGACCTGACCGCCGCCGCCGCCTGGGTGGCACCGGATGACGCGCTCATCGGGCGGCCGGCGATGGCGGCTGCGGCTGCGCCGGTCTACGACTCGGCCAGCACGCTCGATGAGGCGATCATGGGCTGCGACGTGGTGATCGACTTTTCGCGTCCCGAGCCTGCACTCCGGCTGCTCGAGGTCGCGAGCCGGGCCGGCGTGCCCGTGGTCACTGGCACCACCGGCTTCGACGCCGTCGGCCTCGCGACGCTGGCTGCGGCTGCGCGGCAGGTGGCGGTCATGCATGCCCCGAACATGAGCGTAGGCATCAATCTCGTCATCGGTCTGCTCGAACGCGCGGCCCGCGCGCTCGGTCCCGAGTTCGACGTCGAAGTCCTGGAGATGCATCACCGGCACAAGGTGGATGCACCCTCCGGCACGGCGCTGGCGCTGGGCGAGGCCGTGGCCCGTGGTCGCGGGCGGCCACTCGCAGAGCTCGCACGCTATGAGCGCGTGGGCCAGACGGGCGCCCGTCCCGCGGGGGAGATCGGTTTTGCCACCCTGCGCGGCGGGGACGTGGTGGGCGATCACAGCGTGATCTTTGCTGGTGATGGCGAGCGCATCGAGATCGGCCACCGCGCCAGCCAGCGCGGCATCTTCGCCAGTGGCGCGCTGCGCGCCGCACGCTGGATCGTGGGGCGGCCTGCGGGCCGCTACGGCATGGCCGACGTGCTCGGGCTTGGCTGAAGGCGTCCCGGCTCGCGCGCGGGTAGCCGGCGGCCGACGCGCCACTGGGCGTGTCGGCGATGGCCTCCGTGGTGAGCCTTCCAGTACACTTCGCGGCAAATTGCTGGCTGCCCCCCTTCGCCGGGCGGCCGGGACGCGCGGGTCACGTCG
>DNIF01000160.1 GCA_003485715.1 Gammaproteobacteria bacterium | reverse complement strand
CTGTTGAAGACCCTGGAGGAGCCGCCGCCGCACGTCAAATTCCTGCTCGCGACCACCGAGGCCCGCAAGCTGCCGATCACGGTGCTGTCGCGCTGCCTGCAGTTCACGCTGAAGCACCTGGGCGTGGAGCCCATCGCTGCGCACCTGGCCCGGGTGCTGACCAGCGAGGACATCCCCTTCGAGCCGGAGGCCTGCCGCCTGCTCGCGGAGGCCGCAGCCGGCTCGGTGCGCGACGCGCTGTCGCTGCTCGATCAGGCGGTGGTGCACGGCGGCGGCTCCGTGCAGGCGCTGGCGGTGGCGGCGATGCTCGGGGTCATCGACCGGGGCCAGGTAGTGCGCGGACTGCAGCGGTTGGTAGCGGGCGATGCGGACGGCCTGCTCGGCTGGGTCGCCGAGGTGGCCGAACTGCAAGGCGGGGTGGACGACTTCGAGGGCCTGCTGGTCGAGTTCCTGCGTGCCCTGCAGCGGATCGCCGTGCTGCAACTGGCCCCGGCGCAGGCCGATGGCGACATCGACGCCGCCCTTGCCCTGCTCGGCGAGCACTGCTCGCCCGAGGCCGTGCAGCTCCACTACCAGATCGGTCTGCAAGGGCGGCGTGATCTGACCGTGGCCCCGGATCCGCGCGCCGGTTTCGAGATGACGCTCTTGCGCATGCTGGCCTTCCAGCCCGCGGGCGGTGAGGGTGGCACTCCGGCGCAAGGTCGGGACGCAGCCGGTGCGCGCCCCGGTGGCCCTGCGCAACGGCCCACTCCCGCTGCCGACAAGCGGGGGCCGGCAGCACCACGGGCACAGAGTGAGACTGCCTCGGCCCCGTCGTCGCCGACCACCAGCCAAGCGGTGGTGCCGGAGGCCGTCGCCACAGCCGTCGTGGCACCCACCCCTGTGACACCCACACCGTCAGCGCCTACCCCTGAACCGCTCACCCCGTCAGCGCCGACTCCCGCCCCCACGGCATCCATCCCTGCGGCGGAGGCCCCGGAGGGCTTCGACTGGCCTGCGCTTGCCGGGCGCCTGCCGGTCACGGGTTTCACGCGGGAGCTGGCCCTGAACACCCGTCTTGCCGGCTTTGCTGCGGGCACGCTCACGCTCAGTCTGCCGCGCAGTCAGGCACAGCTCGTCTCCCCACGTGCGCAGCAGGCACTGGCGGCGGCCATCGGGCCGGTGCTCGGCGAGGACGTGACCCTCGCCATCGATGTCGTGGATATCGATGCCTTGCCGGCGGGTGAATCGGCCCACGAGCGGCGACGCCGCGAACAGGCCGCACGCATCGCGGCCGCGCGCGCGCGCATGGCTGCCTACCCCTTCATCCAGGAGATCGAGGGCCTGTTCGAGATCACTCCGGACGACATCCGCCTGACGGAGCCGGTGGCCGATGCCTCAGCGCTACCGATTCGCCCCGTCGCCCCGCGTCAGGGCGCGGCCTGAGGCTGGAACGAGTGCGTCGCGAAACGGATCCCCGACCCCGGCCTGCGCTACCCTGTGGGCCGCGTCCCCGGCATGCTCGCCGCATCGCGCGGCCGTCCAAAGCCGCAGCATTCTTTTCTTGAAGGAGCCCCCGCGCCCCATGAAACCCGATCTCTCTCGTCTGATGAAACAGGCCCAGCAGATGCAAGCCGATCTGGAGCGTGCCCAGGCCGAACTCGCGAAGCTCGAGGTCGAAGGGGCCGCCGGTGCCGGTCTGGTCAAGGTCACCATGACCTGCAAGCACGAGGTCCGGCGCGTCAGCATCGATCCCTCCCTGTTCGAGGACGATCGCGACATGATCGAGGACCTCGTCGCCGCCGCCATGAACGATGCCGTGCGGCGGGTGGAAGAGACCTCCCGGCAGCGTCTGGCGTCGGTGACTGCCGGCATGCCGCTGCCGCCCGGGATGAAGCTGCCGTTCTGAGGCCCGGCTGTGCCGTAGCGCGCGCACGCCCCGTGGCCTGACCCCGACCCCAGCGAGTCCCGATGAGCAACGCTGACGCCTTCGCCCAGTTGCTGGACGCCTTGCGCTGCCTGCCCGGTGTCGGGCCGAAATCGGCCCAGCGCATGGCCCTGTACCTGTTACAGCGGGATCGCGCCGGGGCGGTGCGTCTGGTCGAGGCCCTGCGCCGGGCCCTCGATGTGGTCGGTCAGTGCCGCGACTGCCGCGGGCTCGCCGAGACCACCCAGTGCGCCCTCTGCGCCGATGCACGCCGCAACCGTGGCCAGCTCTGTGTGGTGGAGGGCTTGGCCGATCAGCTCTCCATCGAGCGTTCGGCCGATTATCGGGGCACCTATTTCGTGCTGTCCGGGCGGTTGTCGCCGCTGGACGGCATCGGTCCGGAGGAACTGGGCATGGACCATCTGGCCCTGCGCCTGGACAGCGGCGAGGTGAACGAGGTGATCCTGGCTACCGGCACCACGCTGGAAGGTGAGGCGACGGCCCACTACGTGGCCGAGATGGCACGCCGGCGCGGCATCCGCGCCACCCGCATCGCCTACGGCGTCCCGCTCGGCGGTGAACTCGATTACGTGGACGGCAGCACGCTGTCCCATGCCCTGGCGGCCCGTCGTGACTACGTCGATTGATGCGGCGGGTGTTCTGGCGGTCGTTCTGCTGGCCACCCTCACGCCGGCGGCGGCTGCCGGCATCGAAGATCGCTACCGTGCTGAATGCTTCGCCTGTCATGGCGAGGAGGCCTACGCGGAGGCCAAGCGTCGCATCAAGTCGCATGCCGCCCTGCTTGCCCGTGTACGCGCTTGCACGCGGGTGGTGGGCGGGGAGTGGAGTGAAGCGGAGATCGAGACCCTGGTCGAACTCCTCGACGCGCGCTTTTACCATCTGCGCTGAATGCCGGCAGGCCATTGCGCGCACGGGCCGTACCAGCGCCCGCGTGGACTTGCACTTCACCCCAACCCCTCTCGAGGGGAAACTGGCAGTTGACCAACCGGGACCGCACAAGGAAGCCTGATGCCCCAATCCGCCCTGAACCTCATCTGGATCGACCTCGAAATGACCGGTCTCGATACCCAGCGCGATCACATCATCGAGATCGCGACGGTCGTCACCGACAGCCAGCTCGAGACGGTGGCGGAGGGGCCGGTCATTGCCATACATCGAGCGGATGCCCTGCTCGAGGCGATGGACGACTGGAACCGGCGCCAGCACGGGGCCTCTGGCCTCTCGGAGCGCGTGCGCGAGTCACGCACCGGCGTGGCCGAGGCCGAGGCCGCGACCCTGGCCTTTCTGCGCCAGCACGTGCCACCCAACACCTCACCCATGTGCGGCAACTCCATCTGCCAGGATCGCCGTTTTCTCGCCCGCGAGATGCCGGAACTCGAGCGCTACTTCCACTACCGCAACCTCGATGTCTCCACGTTGAAGGAGCTGGCGCGGCGCTGGGCCCCGCAGCTCCCCGCCTTCGACAAGGCCTCACGCCATCTGGCCTTGGCGGACATCAACGACTCCATCGCGGAGCTTCGCCACTATCGCCAGCACTTCATTCGCCTGCCCGAGGTGAGCCCGGTCGCGTGAGCGCAGCGGCTCAAGAGATGCACCGCGACACCACGCCCCTGCCAGCCCTGCCGCCCGGTCGGCCGCTCTACCGCGCGGCGGACTGCCGGGCCATCGATGCCCGGGCCCGCGAGGTCGATGGTCTCTGCGCGGCGCTGCTGATGGCGCGGGCGGGCTGGGCAGCCCTGCATGCGGCACTCGCCCGCTGGCCCGCCGTGCGCCACGTGGGTGTGCTGGCGGGTAGCGGCAACAATGGCGGCGATGGCTGGGTGGTGGCCGCCCAGGCCTCGGCGGCCGGGCTCAGGGTGGATCTCGTCACGCTGGTGGAGCCGTCACGGCTTGCGGGGGAGGCGGCTGAGGCCGCGGCCGCGGCGCTTGCCCTCGGCCTCGTCCCGCGGCGCTTCGATGGCCATCTGCCGGCCGGGCCGGAGCTCTGGTTCGACGGCATCTTCGGTATCGGCCTCACCCGCCCGCCCGCTGATGACGCTGCCACGGCCATCGCGGCCCTCAATGCCACTGGCCTGCCGATCGTGGCGCTCGACATCCCGAGCGGCCTCGATGCCGACACCGGCGCGGTGGCGAGCGTCGCCGTGCAGGCCGCGCTCACCGTGACCTTCATCTGCGACAAGCCGGGGCTGCACACCGGGGCGGCGCGCGCCCACCGGGGTGAACTGCTGCTGGCCGACCTCGGCGCGTCGGAAGCGGTGCGCAGCCCCCTCGGGGCGGCCGCCCGGCTGCTTGCCCAGGCCGATCTCCTGCCGCATCTGCGCCCGCGACCGCCCACGGCCCACAAGGGCGCGAACGGCCACCTGCTGGTGGTCGGCGGTGACCTCGGCCTCGGTGGTGCGGCGCGGCTTGCGGCCGAGGCGGCCCTGCGTTGTGGTGCCGGCCTGGTGAGCCTCGCCACGCGGCCGGAGCATGTGGCCTCGGCGCTGGCCGCACGCCCGGAGATCATGACCATCGGCGTCAGCGAGGCCGGCGAACTCGAGGCCCTGCTCGCCCGCGTCGATGCGGTGGCCATCGGCCCCGGTCTCGGACGCGGTCCCTGGGGGCGCGCACTCTACGCCGCAGTCGCCGCAAGCGGCCTGCCGCTCATCGTCGACGCCGACGCCCTCGAGCTGCTCGCCGGCACCTCCCGGGTGGGTGGCGAACTCATTCTCACGCCGCATCCGGGCGAGGCCGCGCGCCTGCTCGGTGTCACGGTGGCAGAGCTCGAGGCCGATCGCTTCGCCGCCCTCGCGCGCCTGGTCGAGCGCCATGCCGCAGCGGTCGTGCTGAAGGGGGCGGGCAGTCTGGTCGCCGCGCCGGGCGAGCCGCCGGTGGTGGTGGCGGAAGGCAATGCCGGGATGGCCTCGGGCGGCATGGGTGACGTGCTCACCGGCGTGATTGCAGGGCTGCTGGTGCAGGGCCTGCCGGCCTTCCATGCTGCGGTCGTCGGTGCCGTGCTGCACGCGAGTGCGGGCGACGAGGCCGCCGGGGCCCACCCGCGCGGTCTGCTGGCCGCCGATCTGCTGGCCCCCTTGCGCGCACTGGTGAACCCGGCGAGGCCATGAATCAGCATTCCATCACCTTGCATACCGACGGACCGGTCGGGACCGAGGCCGTGGGTGCCTTCCTCGCCGAGCTCCTGCTCAGCGAGTCACAGCCGCCCGGTCGCCACGTGACCCTCTCCGGCGACCTCGGCGCCGGCAAGACGACCCTCGTGCGCGGATTGCTGCGCGCCCTGGGTTATCCGGGCGCGGTGAAGAGCCCGACCTTCACCCTGGTCGAGAGTTACGACCTGCCGCCCTACGAGGTGCATCACTTCGACCTCTACCGCCTGCCCGAGGGCCGGCCGCTCGCCGGCATCGGCTTTGAGGACTACCTGCGTCCCGGTGCCCTGTGCCTCATCGAATGGCCCGAGCGTGAGCCGCGTCTGTTCGCCCCGGCCGCCTTGCGCGTCCGCCTGACCGGCAGCGGCGAGACCCGCGCGATCCACATCGAATCCGGCGCAGATCTGCCGCAGTCCGTGGTGCAGCGGCTGGTCGAGGGTCTTGGGGGAGGTCAGTCGATTCGCTAGCCGGCCCTGCCGCGGAATCGAAGGCCTGTCGGGCCTGTGACGGTCCGTTCGACCAGGATTGCACGCGCCCAGGGGTTGCCGGGCGATCCGCAATGCGTGGGCTGGTGGCCACAGGTAATTCCTATTTTTCATTGGATTGCAAGAAAATCCTCGCCCATGGCTTGAAAAGTCACTGGCGCTCGACAAAGATTGACTGGCTCGGCCAGCTATTTCCCTGAGCCGTCCTCCGGAGCCGTCCAGCGCATGTCCCGTCTCCTGCTCGCAGCCCTGTTGCTCCTCGGCTCCGGCCTCGCCCGTGCCGCCGAGGTGCTGGACCTGCGCGTGTGGCCACTGCTCGACCGCAGCCGGGTGGAGATCGCCGTCGCGGGTGAACTCGACCACCAGGTGTTCAGTGTGGAAGGGCCGGATCGGCTGGTCATCGACCTCGCCCGCGCGACCTGGTCGGGGCCGCGCAAGCCCGAGGTGCGTACCCCGGAACTGGCCGGGTTGCGCTGGGGCGCTCGCAACGGGGACGGCCTGCGGCTGGTGTTCGACCTCACCGGTCCGGCGCAGCTCACGACTACCGTGCTCGGCGTGCGCCATGAGTCGGGTCGCGGTAGCTGGCTCGTCATCGAGGTCTCGCCGCGCGCGCGCAAGGCCCTGCCCTGGCCGGCCGCCGGTGTGGCAAGCGATGCTGCGCAGCAAGGCCCGTCGGCGGAGGTTACCCCGAGGATCGCCGCAGCCAAAGGCACACGAGTTGCTGCTCCCGAACCAGCTCCAATGCAGCGTCAGCGCGCACCAGCAGAGCCCCCTGCGGCCCCGGCCCATGCGGTGCGCGCAGAGTCGGGGCCGACTGCTCCGGTGGCCGCCCCGCAGCGGGCTGCGAAACCTCTGGCGAAGGCGGGTGCGCGGCAGCGGACACTCGTCGTCGCCATCGACCCCGGCCACGGTGGCGTGGATCCGGGGGCAGCCGGGCGGCACGGCACGCGCGAGAAGGATGTCACGCTCGCCATCGCACGCGAACTCGCCAAGCTGATCGACCGGGAACCCGGTATGCGCGCCATCCTCACGCGCGATCGTGATGTCTTCATTCCGCTGCGTCGACGCACGCAGATCGCCCGCGAACGCGGGGCTGATCTCTTCCTCTCCATCCACGCCGATGCCTTCCACCAGCGCGAGGTGCAGGGCTCCTCGGTGTACGTGCTGTCGAGCCGCGGGGCCTCGAGCGAACAGGCCCGGCTGCTTGCCGAGCGCGAGAACGCCGTCGATCTCCTGGGTGATGTGAGCCTCGACCATCCCGATCCGATGGTGCGCAGTGTGCTGCTCGATCTCGCCCAGACCGGCACCCAGCAGGCCTCAGAGCGGGTGGCGGCCGAATTGCTCCAGGCCCTGGGTGGCGTGACGGACCTGCACCGCAAGGAGGTGCAGCATGCCGGCTTTGCCGTGCTGAAGTCGCCGGACGTCCCCTCGGTGCTGGTGGAGACGGCCTACATCAGCAATCCCGACGAAGAGCGGCGGCTGGCCGACCGCAACCACCAGCGCACCCTGGCCAAGGCGCTGATGGGCGGGATCCGCCGCTACTTCAGCCGGGATGATGTCTCCGGGGCCCTCATTGCAGGTCGCGTGACACCCTGACAGGCCCCCCCATCCGCCCCCCGATCCGGCAACTGCCCGGCCTGCTCATCGATCAGATCGCCGCCGGCGAGGTGATCGAACGGCCGGCGTCGGTGGTGAAAGAGCTGGTCGAGAACGCCCTCGATGCCGGGGCACATCAGGTGCGGGTGGAACTGGCCGGCGGCGGCATTGGCCGGATCCGGGTGCGCGACGATGGCCACGGCATCCCGGCCGAGGAGTTGCTGCTGGCCCTCGGTCGCCACTGCACCAGCAAGCTCACGCGGCTGGCCGACCTCGATACCCTCGCGAGTCTGGGCTTCCGGGGCGAGGCACTGCCGAGCATCGCCTCGGTCTCGCGCTTGCGCATCGCCTCCTGCGCTGGCCCGGACGCCGCGGCCTTCGAGGTGCGACAGGAAGGTGTCTCGGCGCCGCCGAGCGGGCCGCACCCCGTGGCCCATCCGCCCGGCACGACGGTGGAGGTCGAGGACCTCTTCTACAACGTCCCGGCGCGACGGCGCTTCCTCAAGGCCGAGGCGACCGAATTCGAGCAGGTGGAGCAGTTCCTGCGCCGGCTGGCGCTGTCGCGTCCAGAGGTGTCCTTTCGGCTCGAGCATCCCGGTCGTCGGGGATTCAGCATCGCGGCAGCGGTTGGGCCGGACGCGCTGGCAGTCCGGGTGGCTGGCCTCTTCGGCAGGCCCTTCGCCCGCGCGATGCGCCCGGTCGAGGCCAGGGCGTCCGGGCTGGAAATCAGTGGATGGATCGCCCCGCCGCAGCACTTCGCGCCCGCGCACACCGGTCTTGCGCTGTGGACGGTGAACGGTCGTGTGGTGCGTGACCCGGCGCTGGCGCGTGCCGTGCGCATGGCCTGCGGCGAGGCCCTGCCCGCCGGCCGCCAACCGGCCTACTGCCTGCATCTGCTGCTCGCCCCGGAGACGCTCGACGTCAACGTCCACCCGATGAAACTCGAGGTGCGTTATCGCGACGCGCGGCGGGTGCAGGATTTCGTGCTGAGCAGTCTGCGCGCGGTGCTGGCGGCAGCGGCGGAGGTCACGGCCGCCGTGCCCCCCGCCGGCATGGTCTGGCCACCTGCGGTCGGGTCGGAAAATCACACTCGTTCGGCAGACTTGACGGGCTTCTCGCGGGCGACGGCTCCGCTGCCCAATGTTGCGGAGGGGGTCGCGGAGGAGGTTGCAAGCGGTGCCTGGGCGGCGTCTCGCGGGGGCGAGCGTCGGAGTACCCAAGGATATGCCCAGTGGCCGGGCACCGTCGGCGTGGATGCAGCGAAGAGGTCTTCGCCCGCGGCCGCCGCGGGAGGTGGCTGGGTCGCTGGCGGTCGCGCCTGGGTCGCGCCGGCGGTGGGTGGACTGCATCTGCTCGATCCGGCGCGCTGGCTCGCCGACCGTGCCTGGCGCGCATTGGCGGGCGGCACCGGGGACGCAGCCGTCGCTGGGCAACGCCTGCTGGTGCCGGTGCGTGCGACCATCGACGCCGAGTCGGCCGCTGCCGTGGAGGCCGCGCGTGGCATGCTCGGCAGGCTGGGGCTCGAAATCCACCTGCAACCGGCTGAAAGTGGTGCCGAGCTGCTGCTGCTCACGCTGCCCGAGCCGTTGGCGCTGCTGCATGCCGAGGCCTTGAGTGCGGCGCTCGCGCGTCATGCACGCGAGGCCCCGGGTGCCGAGGCCGCCGGCTGGGCGCGCTGGTTTTGCGATCGGCTGCTCGCCGTGTGGTCGGAGCGGGCGAGCGAGGCGGATCTCCCGGCGATCGACTGGCCCTCTCTGCCGTCACCGGGCGATGCCCCGGCCTGCGCGCCGTCCTCGCCTTACCGGCCGTATTGGCACTGGATCGCGCTGGGGGCAGCGGGCGCGGAGCTACCGTGAATTCGCCCCAACGGCCAGTTGTCTGGTGCCTGCTGGGACCCACGGGCACCGGCAAGACGGCCCTTGCCCTGATGCTGGCCCGCCACCACCCGGTGGAGATCGTGAGCGTGGATTCGGCCCTGGTGTATAGGGGCATGGACATCGGCACGGCGAAGCCGACGCTCGCCGAGCGCATGGTATGTCCCCATCACTTGATCGACATCGTCGATCCGCACGCGGCCTACTCCGCCGCCCGCTTTCGCACGGATGCGCTTCATGCCATCGAGGGCTGCCTCGCACGCGGTCGCACGCCACTCCTGGTCGGTGGCACGGGGCTCTACTTCCGCGCCCTGAGCACGGGCTTGTCCGCGTTGCCGCCGAGCGATCCCGGCGTGCGTGCCGAGTTGCAGGCGCTGCTGGCCGACGAGGGCGCACCGCGTCTGCACCAGCGACTGCTGGCGGTGGATCCGATTGCTGCCACACGCATTCATCCCAATGATCCGCAGCGCATTC
>DNIF01000221.1 GCA_003485715.1 Gammaproteobacteria bacterium | reverse complement strand
TCGGCACTAGACTCGGGCCTCCCGCCACGCCGGTCCCTTCCGAGTGGCGGGTCTGGGTCGCTCGAGGCGGCCCGAAATCTACGCCCCGCGCCGCCCGCGCCCGGTGTGGTGGCCCCGGGTCCCGGGCCTGAGCCGCCGCGCCCCGCACAGGCATCGGGCAGCAGTCACGCGAGCGCCCCGCGCCCACCAACCGCAGCGGTCCGGCGCTCCATCCTCACGAGGAATGAGCTTGAGCACCGCGATCCTGGCACCCGAGGCCGATGAGCCCTCGACGACCCTCGACACCCTTGGCATCCCCGGTTTTCGTTACGCGGACCTCCATCAACCGGAGCGCCTGGCGGCCCTGTCCACGGCCTTCGATGCTGCCCTCGAGGCTGCCGCCCCGGCCCTGGCCGGCGAATACCGGCAATGGCTCGACGGCACGGTGACGCTCGCGGTCGAGGAGGAATCCGATCTCGTCGTGCGTCTCGCCCCGCATGTGGGCGGCTTCGTCGCCCGCCTGTTCGGGGTCGAGGCCGAGCGAGCCGCCAAGCAACGCCGCATACTGGTTGAGTTCGACACCATCTTCCGTTTCCGCAGTGAGGTCGTCCAGAAGGCCGGTCAGCAATTGAAGGGCGACCTGCCTTCGCCTGCGGAGCTCCCGGCGCTCACCGCCGCGCTGGACACCTTGCGCAGCAGCGCCTTTCCGTCCGCCGGGGCAGACGCCGACCCGGAGCTCGCCACGGCCAGTCTCGGGCTCAGGCTCGGGCACCTCGCCCTGCATGCGGCTGAGCACGGCGACGAGCTTGCACGACTGCGTCAGCGTCTACAGGCCACGGGCTGCCCGCAGCTCGCCACCTCGCTCGACCTTGCCGACGATGCTGCCTTCGCCCAGTCCCTCTTCAGCATCGTGCAGCGCTGGTGCGTCGCCGTCCTGCGCGTGCCGGGTTTTGCACCGCAGGCGGCGCAGTGGGTGAGCTTCAAGGAGCCGGCCAAGCGCGATTTCAACGATCTGGTTGCGCACGAGACCGTGCAGGTAGATGGCTACACGGCCTGGATGGGTCCGCATGCCCACCGTCGCCGGCGAGATGGATTCGGCCTCACCGATCCGCGCATGCAACTCCGTGAGGTGCTCTACGAGGTCGATCACTGCATCTACTGCCACGATCGCGACACCGACAGTTGCGCCAAGGGCATGCGCAATCGCAAGACCGGGGGCTTCAAGACCAACCCGCTGGGGATGGAAGTCATCGGCTGCCCACTCGGCGAACGGATCTCCGAGATGCACTGGGTCAAGCGCGGCGGTGATGACATCGGCGCGCTGGCCATCGTGATGATCGATAACCCGATGTGCCCGGGCACGGGCCACCGGATCTGCAACGATTGCATGAAGGGCTGCATCTACCAGAAGACCGAGCCCGTCAACATCCCGCAGATCGAGACGAACGTCCTCACCGAGGTGCTGAATCTGCCCTGGGGCTTCGAGATCTACGGCCTGCTTTCCCGCTGGAACCCGCTCAACCGGCAGCGCCGCCACGCGCTGCCCTACAACGGCAAGAAGGTGCTGGTGGTGGGCATGGGCCCGGCCGGCTACACGCTATCGCACTACCTGCTGAACGAGGGCTTTGCAGTGGTCGGCATCGATGGCCTCAAGATCGAGCCACTGCCGGCAGATTTGATCGGCAGCGGGCGCGACGCACCACTGCCCGTACGTGAGTATTCGAGCCTCGTGGAGCGTCTCGATCAGCGCATCCTCGCCGGCTTCGGCGGCGTGGCCGAGTACGGCATCACCGTGCGCTGGGACAAGAACTTCCTGAAGGTGATCTACGCCACGCTGGCCCGCCGGCACAGCTTCCGGGTCTATGGTGGCGTGCGCTTCGGCGGCACCCTCACGGTTGAGGATGCCTGGGCGCTCGGCTTCGACCACATCGCGCTTGCCGTGGGTGCCGGCCAGCCCACCCTCATCGGCCTGAAGAACAATCTCGTGCGGGGTGTGCGCAAGGCCTCGGACTTCCTCATGGCCCTGCAACTGACGGGGGCTGCCAAGGCCGATTCTCTTGCCAACCTGCAGGTGCGCCTGCCGGCCGGCGTGATCGGGGGCGGCCTGACCGCCATCGACACCGCCACGGAGACCCTCGCCTACTACCCCATTCAGGTGGAGAAGGCACTGCATCGCTATGAGACCCTGGTGGCCAGGCTGGGAGAATCACGGGTGCGGGCTCGCTTCGATGCCGAAGAGCTCGGCGTGCTCGACGAATTCCTCGCCCACGGCCGCGCCATTTGCGCTGAGCGAAAGCGCGCGGAAGCGGCGGGCGAGCCGCCCGACTTCGTGCCACTGCTGGAGGCCTGGGGTGGTGTCACGCTGTTCTATCGCAAGGGCATGCAGGAATCCCCAGCCTACCGGGCGAACCACGAGGAGATCGACGAGGCCCTCGAGGAAGGGATCCGCCTGGCCGAGGGAATGGACCCGAAGGAGGCCATCACCGACGAACATGGCGCCCTCGCCGCCGTGCGCTTTGCCCGTCTCGCCCGTAACGCGGAGGGGCGGTGGGAGCCTGTCGGCGAGATCGACGTTCGCCTGAGGAGTCTCTTCGTCGCTGCCGGCACCTCGCCCAATACGACCTACGAACAGGAGCAGCCCGGCACCTTCCGGATGGACCGCAAGTACTTCCAGCGGCACCTGGCCGAATGGGTGGGTGAAGACCTCGAACTGATCGAGGTTCCCGAGCCGGCCGGACTGAAACAGGGCCGCGTCGCACCACTCACTTCCTACCGCCACCAGGGCCGCTTCATCTCCTTCTACGGCGACAATCATCCGGTCTACGCGGGCAACGTGGTCAAGGCCATGGCCAGCGCCAAGGATAGCTATCCGCACGTCGTGGCCCTGTTCGAACGCGAGTTGGCCGCACTGCCCCGGGATCGCGAGGCACAGGCGGCGCGCGATGCCGCACTCACCGGATTCCAGCAGGAGCTGGATGGCGCATTGCTGGCCTCGATCGTCGAGGTCCGGCGTCTGACACCCACCATCGTCGAAGTGATCGTGCGGGCGCCCATGGCGGCGCGGCGCTTCCAGCCCGGCCAGTTCTATCGCGTGCAGAACCTCGAAACCTGTGCCCCGCGTGTGGGCGGGACAGTACTCGCCGCCGAAGGTCTGGCCCTCACGGGTGCCTGGGTGGACCGCGAGGCCGGCATCGCCTCCTTCATCACGCTGGAGATGGGCGGCTCCTCACGCCTGTGCGCCCTCTGGCAGCCGGGCGACCCGGTGGTGGTCATGGGTGTGACCGGCACCCCCACCGAGATCCCGGTCGGACGCACCGTCATGCTGGTCGGTGGCGGTCTAGGCAACGCCGTTCAGTTCTCCATCGGTCGGGCCTTGCGGGCAGCGGGTTCGAGGGTCATCTATTTCGCCGGCTACAAGAAGGTGAGCGACCTCTTCCGGCGCGAGGACATCGAGGCGGCGGCGGACGTCGTGGTGTGGGCGGTGGATCCGGGTGCGGGTGTCGAGGCCATCGAGCCGCACCGACCGCAGGACTACTCCCACGTCGGCAACATCCTCGACACCATCGAGGCCTACGCCGAAGGTCGGCTGGGTGAACCCTCGATCCCGCTCAGCGAGGTCGACCACATGATCGTCATCGGCTCCGACCGCATGATGGCGGCGGTGAAGGAGGCACGCCATGGGCGGCTGGCACCTTGGCTCAAGCGCGGTCACCGCGCCATCGGCTCCATCAACTCGCCCATGCAGTGCATGATGAAGGGCGTCTGCGCGCAATGCCTGTGCCGGCACGTCGACCCCGAGACGGGCGCGGAGTCCTTTGTCTACTCCTGCTTCGATCAGGATCAGGATCTCGACCGTGTGGACTTCCGGCATCTGGCTGCAAGGTTGCGTCAGAATTCTCTCGCCGAGAAACTCTCAGATCTCTGGCTGGACCACCTGTTGCAGGCCGGCGCAGATTTGCTGCCGAAGGCCGTGTGAGCGCACGGTCCTGGCGAAAGTTTGCGCCCCGCTGCCCTTCGCGAGGGGCCCAGGTAGTTTCTGCTGGCCCCGGCAATGCTACTTTTCTTGCACGCGTGCAGAAGCACGCTCTCCCCCGGCACGAGGAGCTCTAAACCACCATGGAGAACTTCGGCTTTTTCCTCTTTTACGTGATCGCCATCGTGGTCCTTGTGCTGCACTTCAACGGCACACTCGAGGAGTACGAACTCGAGTGGCTCGTGTACGTGCTGGCGGTGGCGGTGTTTCCAGTCGTATTTCTGCTCTGAGCCGGGAAGGCGCCCGGGGTCGAGCCCCATGACACCCGAACCGGTACCCCGGTTCACTCCTCGCCGCGTGGACTCCAGTAAGCAAGCAGGCGTGCGCTGCCTGGCTCGAGGGCCTCGCCATTGGCGGCGAGTTCGAGCACCGCACAGTGCGCCGTCTTCATCTCGCGCCCCGTTCCATCGGCACGCAGACACTGGATGAGCAGATCACTGATGCCGGGGTTGTGGCCGATCAACATGACCCGATGGGCACCCTCCGCCAAGGCTCCGTGCACCGCAGCCATGAGAGTGGGCCGCTCACCCAGGTACAGCGCGGCGTCGTACTCCACCGGCGGCAACTGGGGCCACGAGGCGCCCAGCAACTCCCAGGTCTGACGAGTTCTGCGCGCCGGCGAGCAGAGCACGCGATCCGGCAACCAGCCCCCCTCGAGTAACCACTGGCCCAGCCGCTCGCTGTCCTCTTCGCCACGGTGCTTGAGCGGCCTTTCGTGATCCGCCAACGCCGGGCTATCCCACGCAGACTTGCCATGACGCACCAGGATGAGTTGCGACATCAGACCTCCGTTCGTTGTCCGTGGCGCCGCGCGGGTGCAGCCCGGAAGCCGCAGGCTCGGCAGCGTCGCACCATTATCGTTCGACCTGCGCCTCCCGACAGCACACGATTCTGGGAAACGCAGCGCGCCTCTACGCCCCCGTGCAATTCTTCAGGGCGACTCCTTGCACGCCCGGGGCAGGGCTTACAATCTGCCCATGGCGACTGCTCCAAATTCCGAACTCCTCGCCCGGATCCCACTGCTTCATCCACTGGAGCCGTCAGCCCTGACGCGCCTGTTGTCAGGCTCGGGCACCCGCAGGCTGACCTTCGCACCCATGCAGGACATCGTACGCGAAGGCGAGTACGCCGACGCGCTCTACGTCATCCTCGAGGGCATGGTGGAGGTGCGCATCGCCGGGGTGGATGGCCGCGAGGTGGCCATTGCCACACTCCGGAGCGGGGATTTCTTCGGTGAGCAGGGTCTGATGTCGGGTCAGTCGGGGCGACGCAACGCCAGCGTCCGCGCCGTCGCCCCGACGTTGGTGCTCAGGCTCGACCGCGAGGCGATTGCCCATGCCTTGGCCACAACACCCAGCAGCTTCCCGGCAAGCGGGCGCGCAGACGGTGCCCTCGAAGGGGGCGAGGCGAGCATCCGCGATACCCTGCGGGCCAGCCGTCTGTTCCGCTCGCTCAGTGAAGGAGAGATGCTGCGGGTAGAGGCCGCCTCACGCCTCCTGCGCCCGGTGGCGGGTGAGATCCTTCTGCGTGAAGGGGAACCGGGCGACTGCCTTTTCATCGTCGTTGCCGGCAGCGTGGAGATCTTCATTCTCGATGAGATGGGTAAACCCGTGACCCTCGCTACCCTCCACGAAGGCAACTACTTCGGGGAGCAAGCCCTGCTGCCCAAAGGATCGGGACGACGCAACGCGAACGCCCGGGCGGGCGGGCGCAGTACGCTTCTGCGCATCGATGCCGACATCCTCGCCGAGCTGCTCGAGCGCGACCAGCGGCTGGTGCAAGCCTTGCGACTGATCGGTGCGGCGCAGGTCAAGAAGATCCACTCCGTGCGCAGCAGTGACGATTGGTGACGACATGACGCATTACATTTCAGGCAGCCCGGACATCGCATGAGCGCACGGCAACCCGCAGCCCTCTCGATCACTGGACTGCACAAGACTTACCCGAACGGTACCGTGGCACTCGCCGGGATCGACCTCGAGGTCAAGGCCGGTGATTTCTTCGCGCTGCTCGGACCCAATGGGGCCGGAAAGTCCACCACCATCGGGATCGTCGCCTCGCTGGTCACGAAGACCCGCGGCTCCGTGAAGATCTTCGGCACCTGCCTCGATGCCGAACGGGATGAGGCGAAGTCTCACCTCGGACTGGTGCCGCAGGAGGTGAACTTCTCCCAGTTCGAGACTCCCTGGCAGATCGTGACCAATCAAGCCGGTTACTACGGTGTGCCTCTGCACGAGGCCGCCACTCGCGCGGAGGAGTACTTGCGCCGGCTAGGGCTCTGGGATAAGCGGCACAAGGCAGCCCGCA
>DNIF01000167.1:31209-31429 GCA_003485715.1 Gammaproteobacteria bacterium | reverse complement strand
GGAACTACGCGCGCAACAGCTAGCTGCAGCAGCAACGGGCGGCGGCCGAGATCGCAGCGCTCAATCGGCGGTCGAAGGCGGCGGCCGCGAGCGAGACGCGGGCGCGGGCCGCGGGCGATGAGCCGGGGGCACTGGCCGCGGCCGGCGAGGTGGCCCGTCTCACCACCGACATCGCGCTGGTGGAGGCGCGTCTACAGGATCTGCGGCGTGCCGCCCAGGC
>DNIF01000167.1:30321-30829 GCA_003485715.1 Gammaproteobacteria bacterium | reverse complement strand
GCCGAGTTCGAGACCCTCGCCGGGCAGATCGACCTGCAGATGGCCGCGCTCGCCCGGCGTGAGCAGGAGCTGTTCCACCAGATGGACCTGGGGCTGCCGCAACTGGCCGCCGAGGGTCAGGTGAACCAGGCGCGGCGCGCGACCGCCGAGGCCACTGCGGCGCTGGTGGCGCAGATGGAGCGGCTGGTGGCGCTCAATCCGTTGCTCTTCGATCCTGCGACGCAAGAGCGACTGGCGCAGTTCAAGAGCGGCATGGCGCGCCTGAGCGAGGTGGCCGACACCGGGGCGCAGCGCATCAACAGCGCGCTTGGCACCGCCATGGAGCGGTTGTTCATGGACCTCGGATCGGGGGCCATGAGCGCGGCCGACGCGTTCCGGGGCTTCCTGCGCACCGTGGTGGCGGAGATCCAGGCGGTGATCGCGCGCAACCTGGCGCAGTCGCTGTTGCGCTCACTGTTCGGGGATGGCCAGGGCGGCGGTGGCGCGGGCGGTGCCGGCGGCCTCGGCG
>DNIF01000167.1:0-30027 GCA_003485715.1 Gammaproteobacteria bacterium | reverse complement strand
CGGTGCCGGCGGCCTCGGCGGCTTCATTTCCAAGCTGCTCGGTGCGAAGTTCGGTTTCGCTCAGGGCGGCTACACCGGCCCGGGTCCCAAGTTCCAGCCGGCCGGCGTGGTGCATGCCGGCGAGTATGTATTCCCCGCCACGGCGGTGCGCCGGCTCGGGGTGGGCATGCTCCGGGGCCTGCACCGCTTCGCCAGCGGCGCGCACCTGCCGGCGACGCCACGGCTCGCCTACGCCGAGGGGGGCATGGTGGATCTGCCGCGCAACATCGGGGCGCTCGATGCGCGGCAACAGCGCATGGGCGGGACTACCGTGGTCATGCACATCTCGACGCCCGACGCGGCCAGTTTCCGGCGCGCGAGCGGGCAGGTCGCCGCCGACATGGCCGCGGCCATTGATCGAGGACGGCGGCGACTGTGAGCTTCATCGAGAGCCGCATCAACGAGACGGTCGGGGCGGTCCTCTACGACACGGCCGGCGGCCCACTCTTCAGCACCGAGGTCGTGGTCGTCAATAGCGGGCACGAGAAGCGCAACGCCGCGTGGCGGGATGCACGCGGCCGCTGGGAGCTGGGCGAGCGCACGCTGGACCGCGCCGAGATCGATGCCCTCATCGCGTTTTTCCGCGCCGTGCAGGGCCGTGCAATCGGGTTTCGCTTCAAGGACTGGGCGGACTGGAGCACAACCCACGCCGACGGGGTGCTAGGTGCGGGCATAGGTACCGGAGCGCCGACACTGCCGCTCGGCAAACGCTACACGCAGGGGGCAACCAGCAGGATCCGCCCGCTCGTGAAGCCGCGCGCTGGCGGGGTAATCCACCGCAACGGATCTGTGTACACCGGCGCGAGTTACAGCACAGCGACAGGGATCGCCACGCTACCAGCCGACGTGACCCGGGCGATCACGGGGATCACGCGCGCGCACCCCGGAGTGGTCACGACCAGCGCCGCGCACGGCTACAGCACCGGCAACCAGATCCACCTCAGCGGCATCGACGGAATGAGCGAACTCAACGGCACCACGCACGCGATCACGGTACTCACCACAACGACGTTTTCCATACCGGTCAACACCAACGGCTTCACGAGCTACGCCGGCGGCGGCACGGCAAACCGGCACGCGCAACCAGGCGACGTGCTGACGTGGGCCGGCGAGTTCGATGTCCCGGTTCGGTTCGACACCGACCAGCTCCGCACGCGCTTCGACGCGCTCGGCAGCGACGCCTCGCTGCACTACCTGTTCAGTTTGCCGATCGTGGAGATCAGGCAGTGAAGGGGCTCAGTCCGGCGCTCGAGGCGCACCTGGCCAGCGAGGTCACGACGCTGGTGACCTGCTGGCGCGCGGCCAGGCGTGACGGCAGGGTGTACGGGTTCACCGACAACGCACAGGATCTGCAGATAGACGGCACCACCTACCAGGCGGCGGCCGGCTATACCCCCAGCGCGGTGGCGACCAACGCATCACTGGCAATCGATGCGCTCGAAGTCGAGGGCTTACTGGATAGCGCGCAGATCACCGAGGCCGATCTGGCTGGCGGACTCTGGGATCACGCCGAGATCGAGATCTTCCAGGTCAACTACACCGACCTCACGCAAGGCAGGCTGTGGCTCCGCCGCGGGCGGCTCGGCGAGGTGCGCTCAACACGGGCCTCATTCACGGCCGAGCTGCACGGCATGATGCAGGCACTCAGCACCACCATCGGCGAGATCTATTCGCCGACCTGCCGCGCGGATCTGGGCGATGCCCGGTGCGGGGTGCACCTGGCACCGATGACCGAAACCGGCACAGTCACCGGGGTCACCAGCCGCGAGCGGTTTACCGCCTCGGGCCTGACCGTGACCCCGGGGCACTTCGCGCAAGGACGGCTCACCTGGACCGCGGGGGCGAACACGACTATGCAGATGGAGGTCAAGGCACACTCCGGGGGAGACGTCACACTAGCGCTGGCGATGCCGTTTGCGGTGGCAGTCGGCGACACCTTCACCGTGCAGCCTGGCTGCGACAAGCGCCTGGCTACCTGCCGCGACCGCTACAGCAACGTGATCAGGTTCCGGGCCGAGCCGCATGTGCCGGGTATCGATGCGATCACGCGCGGGCCGCGATGAGCACCGGCAGCGCGGGCTGGTGGGAGATCATCACCGAAGCCAGGCGGTGGCTGGGCACGCCATTTCACCATCAGGGACGCTGCCGCGGCGTGGGGGTCGATTGCGCGGGGGTAGTGATCGGCGTAGCGCGCACGCTAGGGCTATCGGGCAACGACGTGGCCGGCTACGGGCGCGAGCCCTATCGCGGTCTGCTGATGCGCGAGCTCGATAGCCAGATGCAGCGGATCGACGCCCCGGAGCCGGGTGCCGTGCTGCTGCTGCGGTTCGCGGTGGAGCCGCAGCATCTCGCGATCTGCACCGACCAGGAGACGCTGATCCACGCCTACCAGACGGCGGGTGCCTGCGTCGAGCATCGCTACTCGGATCTCTGGCGCGCGCGCACGCTGCAAGCCTATGTCTACCACGGTGCCCGGCGATGGCCGTCCTAGCGATAGCGGTCGCCGGGGCCGCACTCGGCAAGGCGATCGGGCTGACCGCGTCTTTAGGGTTCATGGTCGGATCGATGGCAGGCAACATGCTTTTCGCGCCACGCCAGCGCGGCCAGAACATCGATGGGCCGCGCTTGGGCGATCTGCGCGTGCAGTCCTCCAGCTATGGCCAGATGATCCCGATCGTGTTCGGCACGATGCGGATCGCGGGCAACGTGATCTGGTCAACGCCAATCAAAGAGACCGTGATCCGCACCAGGGCAGCCGGCGGCGGCAAGGGCGGGCGGTCGCGCGGAGCGACCACGACGACCTACCGCTACTCAGTGAGCCTCGCCGTGTCGCTCTGCGAGGGGCCGATCACGGGGGTCACCACGATCTGGGCCAACGGCCGCGTGATCTACAACGCCAGCGCCAGCGCGACCGCTGCCGAGCTGATCGCCAGTAACCGCAGCGCGGCCCAGATCGCGTTCTACACCGGCAGCGAGATGCAGTTACCCGATCCGACGATGCAGGCGCACCTGGGGGCCGCGAACGTCCCGGCCTACCGCGGACAAGCCTACGTCGTCTTCGAGGATCTGGAGCTGGAGCCGTTCGGTAACGCGATCCCGAACCTGACCTTCGAGGTCAGCACCGGCGGTGCCGCAGAGGTCGCGCGTGAGGTCACGGCACCCACACCACCGGCTGGATTCAACTTTCTGCGGGGCTTTGCGCAAGACCGTGGGGCAATCGACAAGCTGCGCATGATCGCGCGCACCCAGGCCTTCGAGTTCACGACGTTCGAGTTGCTCGGCGGGGCACTGGCACCCGTAGCGTCGTTCACGCTCCCGAGCGATCAGATGATGACTGGGGCGCAGACGGCGAACGCCGATCAGCCGTTCCTGCTGAGCCAGGACGCCTTTCCGCCGATACATATAAGCCTCTGGGACATCCGGGGAGCGCGGCTTTTTCGCGTGCCGCGGCCCGTAGGGATGGGCGCCTTCATCGTCGCCTCGATCGAGGGCGATCAGGTGTTCCTGGCCGGCAATGCGTCAGCGCCGTTCCAGGTGCATGCCTGGGTGCGCAGCGAGTACCGCGGGGCGACCGCCAACCTGGGCGCGCAGATCTTGGCACTCGATACCACGGGAACGTTTCTCTACGCGTTGCTCCACACAGATCCGGTCACCGTCGCGCGGATCCGCCGAGCAACATTGATCCACGAGGCGACCATCACGCCGACGCCCGCGATAGGCGGCCACCCGCGCGGGATCCTGCGCGCGATCAGCGATAACGAATTCTGGCTCGGGCGCGATGGCACGATCCGGCGCATGGACGGGGCCGGCGCGCACGCGACCGTCTTCACGACAGCGCCGAGTTTCGGCGGCGTGGGCGGCACCGGCGATTGGTCCGAGTCCACAATCAGCGTACGATCAGGTCAGGCCCTGATCGTGCGGCAGACAACCGGGTCAGCCACAGAGCCCCGCCCGCGGGTGTTCCTGCTGAGCAGCGTGCTGAGCCACGGCGCAGCCCCTCTCGGCAGTGTCGTCGCGGCGCTCTGCGCCCGCGCCGGGTTAGCGGCAGGGGACACCGCGACGGGTGCGCTCACGAGCATGGTGCACGGCTACACTATCGCTCAGCAGACTACGGTGCGGGCGGCGCTGGAGTCGCTCCAGCGCGCCTATCTGTTCGATGCGGTGGAGTCCGACAACGTGATCCGCTTCGTCCCGCGCGGTGGATCGCCGGTCGCGACAATCCCGGGTGAGGACCTCGGGGCACGCGAGGACACCCAGGAGCCGCCGCCGCCGCTCGAGATCACGCGCACCGAAGAGGCGACGCTGCCAACGGCAGTCAACGTCGTGTACGCGAGCAGATCAGCCGCCTACCAGCAGGGCTCGCAGCAGGCGCGGCGCACGGCCACGCAGAGCCGCGAGGTGGCGACGGTCGAGCTACCGCTGGCGCTAACCGACGACGAGGCGAGGCAGATCGCGGACAGGCTGCTCTACGACGCCTGGACCGCACGCACCAACTACCGCTTCTCCACCAGCCGCCGCTACGCGCGCTTGGAGCCGACGGACCTGGTCCGGGTCGAGGTCGAGGGAGCCACGCACACGCTGCGGATCGTCCGCAAGGAGGAGGGCCGGCCGGGGCTCATCCGGTTCGAGGGCGTCGCGGAGCTCGCCAGCGTCTACACACAGACGGCTCCAGGCGGCTCCGGGCCGGCAGACACCGCCACGCTGGCCCTGTCCGGCCCCACGTCGCTGCATCTACTCGATATTCCGCTCCTCAGAGATCAGGACGAAGGCGCCGGGATCTACGTGGCGGCCGCCGGGTTCACACCGCACTGGTCCGGTACCACGATCCACAAAAGCGACGACGCGGGCGCGAGCTACGCGCCGGTGCTTACGCTCCACGCCGCCGCCACCATCGGCACTGCCAACACGGTGCTACCGACCTACGCGGGCGGCAATACATTCGACGAGGCGAGCACAGTCGAGGTGACCGTACAGGACGGCGAGCTGGTATCGGTAGACCGTGCCAACGTCCTGGCGGATGCAAACGCGCTACTGCTCGGCGACGAGATCGTCCAGTACCGCACCGCAGATCTGGTCGCCCCCCGTCGCTACCGCCTAAGCGGGCTGCTGAGAGGCCGGCGGGGCACCGAGTGGGCGATGAGCACGCACGCGGTAGGCGAGCGCGCGATCCTGCTGGACGCCGATCTGCGCCGACTGGTGGCCGCCAGCGCCGAGATCGGACTCCAGCGCCTCTTCCGCGCGCCGGCATTCTCGGAAACGGTGCAGGAAACCCTCGCGATCGCCTTCACCAACACCGGGCAGGGGCTGAGCCCGTACGCGCCGGCCCACTTGGGTGCGGGGCGCAACGCGGCCGGCGACGTGATTATCCGCTGGACCCGGCGTACCCGGATCGACGGAGCCTGGCGCGATCACGTAGACGCCGCGCTCGGCGAGGTGGACGAAAGCTACGACGTGGAGATCTGGGATCCTGCCTTCACCACGCTGCGACGCACACTGACCACGAGCACTCCGACAGCGACCTACACCCAGGCCCAGGCCACAACGGACGGCGGGGCCCTGGTGAGTTACGGAGTCAGGGTGTTCCAGCGCAGCGCTACAGTCGGCCGCGGCCGACCACTACAGGGGGTCATCAGTGGCTAACAGCACGACCAACCTCGATCTGATCAGCGCCGCCCAGGGCGGCAAGGAAATTACAGCGAACGAAATGCTCGATGCACTGAGCCCGCCGTCGCTGTTCGGGCGACGGGCGACCACGAGCATTGGGCTGCAATGGGGGTTCTACGGCGGCACGATCCGCCAGCACGGGATCGAGTCCCAGATCGCCAACGGCACGCTCCCGAACCTCGCGCCGAACCGCACGATCCAGGTACAGGCCGGACTGGTCCTGCCCACCGGTTTCGCGATCTCCGCGATCACCCGCGCCAACCCCTGCGTGTTGACCACCGCGGTCGCACACGATTTTCAGGTCGGCGATACGGTGTTCATCGACGCGCCCGGGGGTATCGCAGAGCTATCGCGCGCCTTCGCCCGCGTTACTGCGCGCACGGCCACCACGATCACGCTGGCAATGGATACCGCCACCGGGTTCACCGCCTACACCAGCGGCGGCACGGTACGGCGCCTGGGCGACACCGCGGGCGCAGTGATGCAGCTCGGCCGCGGCTACCACACGGCCGGGCAATTCGTCGCCACGTTACCGCTCTACACGATTGTCACCGGCGCTGCCTCAGTAACCAGCTACACCGATTGGCGAGCCGCGCACGTAGCCGGGGGCGTGCTCAGCCGCAGCGTAGCCGGCAGCGCGGACGTAGTGCTGACACTGGCCGAGGCCGCCAACCTGCTCATCACGCTCACGGGGGCGATCACCGGGCCAATAGCAGTCGTGCTGCCGCCGCGAGCCGGGCACTGGTGGTTGGCGAACAGCACCACGGGAGCGCACGCGCTGACAGTACGCACACCGGCCGGCAGTGGCGTGGTGGTCCCATCGGGACGCGCTTTACCGGTCACGTCGGACGGCACCAACCTGCTCGCGGCACTCACCGCGCTCCCCGCGACAGTCACGCTGGGCGAGGGGGCCGACCTTGTGCTTGGCACCGCAACGGGTACCCGACTAGGCACCGCCGTAACCCAGCGCCTCGGCCTATGGGGGGCGACCCCGGTCGTACAGCCGGCAGAGGCCGCTCAAGGCCCGGTAACGCTCGGCAACACCGACAACGCAATCGGCGGACTGGTCATCTCCGCCCCCCCGACCCAGGCCGAGGTGGTGGCGCTACGCAACGCCTGCGAGACGCTGGCGGACGATGTCCGCGCAATGTCGACGTTGCTGCACGCGCTCCGATCCGCCGGCCTCATGGCCGGTGTATGGAAGGGGGCCGCTTGATCTTGATCTGGAAAAGCTCCCACATGGCCGGGTGCATGCGGCGGTCGCCGGCCTCCCACTGCTGCCACACCCGGCGGGTGGCGGCAGGCCTTACGCAGGCCGCCGCGGCTGCGTTGGTCCACTCCACCTGCCGGGAGCGGATGGCGCACGCGCGGAGTCGCCTGCAATGTCAGCACGCGACCTGTTTTTGGCGCTCATAGTCGCGTGCAATGTCAGCACGCGACGGAAATCTGTCAGGTTTTAGCCTCTAATGTTCGCACGCGTCGCATTTAATTCCCGCAAGCCCAGCGAGCAGGCCACGAACGAGCAGGTGAACCCCGAACCCGGCCAGCATCCAGAGCGGCAGGGCCGGGACCTGGCGCGGTGGTGGCTGTCCGGCGATGACCGAAAGGCCGATGACGGCGCTGTCGTTGGCCGGGTTTGCGTCGGCCTCGAGCGCGCTCACTGCGCCCTGCAGGGTGTGGAGGCCAGGCTGTCCAGCCACCACTCCAAGCACCACTGCCGCCGGACCGGACTCACCGGCCAACGCGCCGAGTCGGCATTCGAGCAGCCCGCCCGCCTGATTGCACTGGCCATTGCTGCCGCTGAACCAGACCGCCGGCGGCAAGGAGATCCGGAGTCGAATATCGCTGGCCGCTCCGCCACCGATGTTCATGACCTGCGCACGCAGGCCCGAGCCGGCGACGCCGGGCGGGGGTGCTGCCGCGGCGAGCGTGAGCGCGAGGTCGGGCAAATCGACCACGCTGCCGACCGTAGAGGTGCTGTCGTTCCCGGGGATGGGGTCCACGGTGCCGGAGCTGATGGTAGCCGCCACGCTGAGCGGTCCCGCTGCGAAGGCGAACAGCGCCCACTCCTGCAGCAAGGAAGCACCGGCTGCCAGGTCTCCGAGTGTGCAGGTCCAGCGGCCCGCCCCCTGGGCCGTGCAGCCCACCGGGGCCGTAGTCACGCCGCCGCCGCCGCTCAACTGCAAGTTGAGCACGGCACCCGTGGCAACGCCGGGTCCGGCATTGCTCAGTTGCACGCTGCTGCTGAACTGGCCGCCGTTGGGGATGCTGGCCGGCAGTGAACTCAGGCCCACGCCGAGGTCGGCGGCGATCTGCGCCACCAGCGGGGCGGTGGCCTGATTGTCCTGGCTGCGAAGGTCAGGGGTCGCACTGCTGACCTGGGCTGCTGGCGAGAACGCGCCCGCAGCACTGGCCAGAAGCATCACATCCAGCACCCATTCGGTGCCCGTCGGTAGTGCCCCCAGGTTGCACTGCAGGCCCGGCCCCCCGGCCGCGCAGCCGGCTGGCCAGGGGGCGGCCGCAGTGAGTCCGCTTGGCAGGCTGAGGCTGAGCTGCGTGTTCATGGCCGTGGCCGGTCCGGCGTTGCGGACGCTGAGCCGGGCCTGGCTCGAGGCCCCGACCGCGACTCGGCCAGGGCTGAGGGCGAGCGCAACCGCGAGATCGGCGCTGTCGAGCGGGGCGAGGTCGAGCAGCAGGCTGCCGCGCGCACCGGCCTTGCCGTCCACGGCGATGCGGTAGACCTGGCCGGCCACCGCGTCCAGCAGCAGTTGCGACTGGCCACCGCCGGCACTGTCGTCGTCGCTCACCAGCGGAACGAGGCCGCCCACGGTGCCGCCCTGATAAACCGCGAGCAGGGTGTCGAAGGTGGAGCCGGTGGTGCGGATGCGGAAGCCGCGGCTGGTCGCGGGGGTCCAGGTGAACCACACAGACCCAGCCCCGTTGCTGCCCGCGTGCAGCGGTTCCCCCGCTTCGCGGGTGGCGAAGAGGTTGTTGCCATTCACGCCCGCCGCATCGCCCACCAGGGCCGTGGCCTGGGCGAAGTCATCGTTCGACGGCAGCGGGAAGCTGGCGGCGAGGTCGAGCCGCGGAAAGACCCGGATCGGGATGCCTCGTGGATCGGTGAGCGGTTTGCCGGCGGCCACGAGGCGATCCCGCACTTGAGCGGGTGTCTCGCCCGGGTGGGCCTGTCGCACCAGGGTCACGGCCGCGGCGACATGCGGGGCCGCCTGCGAGGTACCGCCCCAGGTGCCGCCACCGGCGGTGATGAGGGCACCGGGCGCGAGCAGATCGAGGGCCCCGGAGGCATTCGAGAAGCAGGTCACCTGATCGGCAGCGGTGACGGGGTCGGTGCATGCGGCCCAGGCGCGTGCACCCAGGGCCGAGTCGTAGACCGCCCCTACCGCGATCGCGCCCGGGGTGCAGGCAGGCAGGGGCAGCCCATCGAGGAAGCCCTCGTTGCCGGCCGAGGTCACGACACTGATGCCGGCGGCGTTGGCCGCAGCAACGGCCTCCGCAAAAGGATTGAAGAAGCCGTAAAGGGGCACGCCACCGGGGGTGAAGCCGTCGATGACAGTCGGGCAGTCGCCCGGATGGCGGGCACCGGGCACGCCGATGCTGATGTTGATGGCGGCGATTTCGTGGAGATTGCGGTTCTGGATGGCCCAGTCGATGCCGGCAAGCACATCCGAGATCGCAGCCGAGTTGCCGTTGAACACATCCAGCGCCACGATGCCGGCCCCGGGGGCCACGGCCGCCACGATGCCGGCGACACTGCTTCCGTGGCCGTTGGAATCGAGCTGCCCGTCGTTCGGGGCGATGTCCTGGGCCACGCGGACACGGCAGCCAGCCGGTACCCCGGGCGCGGTGCAGCCGAAGGCGGGGTGGGTGAAGTTCACGCCGGTGTCCAGCACCACCACCGTGGAGCCGGCACCGGAGAGGCCGCGGGCGAGCGCAGTCGGTTGACCGACGAGCGCCAGAGATTGTGTCGCATGCGGGACCAGCCGCAGTTGCCCTTCGATGCGTCGCACGGCCGGGTCTGCGGCCAGCTCGAGGAGTTCCTCGCGGTCACGGATCTGCACCGTCACCGCCGCGAAGTGCTGGAACTCGCGCCCAAAGCGGGGCAGGCGGCCGCGTTGACGCAGGCGCTCACGCAAGGCCCCGCGTTCCCCCGCGATCGCCCGGCGGCGTGCCTCGCGCTGGCGATCTGTATTGCCGTGCGAGTCCTGTCGTCGGGGATCGCGCGCGCTGACCGGTGGTCGCGTGAGGTCGTCTGCCGGGGTGTGGAACCACACCAGGACCTCCGCCGGGATGGGTTCTGCCCCGGTCAACGCCGCATGCAGGGCAGGGTCAACCCGCGGAAGGATCTGCGCCGGAACCTCCCGGTCGGACTGCGGGCTGGCATGCGTGCGTGCCACGGCACGGTGCTCGGCTGCGTGGTCCGTCGCCGCACCGCGAACGGGTGCCACGAGGGCCACCACCAGGAATATCGCGAGCTGAAAGGCCCATCCTCGTGATGGTCGCCGTGGGCCTCGAGGCATGGTGTTCGACGGTATCGACATGGGGCCTCCGGGTTGCCACCCGCGGATCGGGGGGCACCCGCATGAGGGCGGTTGCCGGCGCGCTCGCGGTCACGGTGAGCGGCACGGTCTGCGGCGACCAAGGGGAGAGCGAGCCGAAAGGATGGTCCGGCCAGTATCGACCGGATGAGGGCGGGGAGAACCGTGACTCCGGCGCGACATCGCGGAAACGTGAAGCCCGTCGCGCATTTCGTCTCAGCGGGTCTGCCTCGGTCCGCGGGTCATCGGGGTGCGCAGGAGCGCACGCGCGGGGGAGGGTGATCCTCCACGAACCTCCCTGCCTGCAGCGAGAGAGGCCTGCGAACACCCACAGGATTGCTCGACGCGGGGGGCATCCGGCACTCCCTCGATCACGCCTTCCGGTCGTTCGCCCTCGCGAACGCCGTGACCTCACGCCGCTACGCGCCGGTCCTGAAGCGTTGGAGCCGGAGCGAATTGGCGAGCACCGACACACTGCTGAACGCCATCGCTGCCCCGGCCACCAGCGGTGTGAGCAGTCCTGCGGCGGCGAGCGGGATGCCGAGCACGTTGTAGACGAAGGCCCAGAAGAGGTTCTGGCGGATGGTGGTCACGGTGGCGCGGGAGATCGCGATGGCCTCGGCCACCAGGCGCGGATCGCCCTGCATGAGCGTGATGCCGGCCGCGTGGATTGCCACATCGGTGCCGCTGCCCATGGCGATGCCGAGGTCGGCAGCGGCCAGCGCCGGTGCATCGTTGATGCCGTCACCGACCATCGCCACCCGCCGGGTCCGCCCGGCGCCCTGCTTGCAGGCCGCCACGGCCCGGGCCTTGTCCTCGGGCAGCACCTCGGCGCGCACGTCGTCGATGCCGAGTTCACGGGCCACCCGCTGTGCGGCCCCCGCGTTGTCGCCGCTGATGAGTACGATGGCCAGCCCGGCACGGCGCAATGTCGCGATGGCCTCGCGGGCCCCGGCCCTCGCCTGATCGGCGAATGCGAACAGCGCGAGCAGCGTCCAGTCCCCTCCGCGCTGCCGCGCCAGCCAGGACAGCGTGTGGCCGTCGGCCTGTAGGGCTGCTGCGCGGGCCGCGAGCGGGGTCGTGTCGACGCCGAGTTCGGCCATCCAGCGTGCCTGCCCGAACACGTGGCGTTCGCCAGCGAGCACGGCCTCGACACCGCGCCCGGCGACCGTTTGCGCCTGTTCCGGCGATGGTCTCGCGGCAGGGGCCTGCGCGCTTGTCGTCGGCATCCGCCCAGCGGGCTCCGCCTCTCTGGCGGCCGCCTCCCGCAGGGCCTCGGCCAAGGGATGGGTGCTCGCGGCGTTGACCGTGACCGCCAGCGCGAGGGCCTCGGCACGCGGGCTGGCGATGGCCTCGAGTGCGACCAGGCGCGGCCGGCCTTCGGTCAGGGTGCCGGTCTTGTCGAACAGGACCACGTCGAGGTCGCGGGCGATCTCGATGGCCTCGATGTCCTTGATGAGGATGCCGCGCCGGGCCGCCACCCCGACGCCGACGATGATCGCCGCCGGTGTTGCCAGCCCGAGCGCACAGGGGCAGGCGATCACCAGTACGCTCACGGCGCTCAACAGCGCGTTCTCGAGGGTGCCACCGAGCGCGAGCCAGCCGAACACGGTCCCCGTCGCCACCACCAGCACCAGCGGCACGAACACGGCGGTGATGCGATCGACCAGGCGCTGGATCGGTGCCTTGCTGCCCTGCGCGTGCTCGACCAGTTGGATGATCCGGGCCAGCACGGTGTCGGTGCCGATGGCCGTGGTCTCGATCTCGAGGCGTCCACTGGTATTGAGCGCGCCGGTGACCACCCGGTCGCCGGGGGCCTTCTCGATCGGCAGACTCTCTCCGGTCAGCATCGACTCGTCGACCGCGCTGTGGCCCGCACGGATCACGCCGTCGACGGCGATGCGCTCGCCAGCCAGCGCGATCACGTGGTCACCAAGGCGCACCTGCTCGATTGCGATCGCGGTCTCGACGCCATCACGCCACACGCGCGCCTGGGCTGGTCGCAGTCGCCCGAGCAGGCGGATCGATTCCGTCGTCTGCCGGCGGGCGCGCGCCTCCAGCCAGCGGCCGAACAGGGCAAAGGCGATGATCGCCGCGGACGCCTCGAAGTAGAGGTGTGGGTGATGTCCCGCATGGGCCTGCGCCCACAGGTAGAGCGACAATCCGTAGGCGGCCAGCGTGCCGAGCGACACGAGCAGTTCCATGTTGCCGCTGCCGGCGCGGAGCGCATTCCACGCTGATACGTAGAAGCGCCGCGCGCACCAGATCTGCACCGGTGTGGCGAGCAGCCACTGCAGCCAGGCTGGCGGCATCACGTCGAACCCGAAGGGCTTGACCAGCATCGGCAACACGAGCGGCGCGGCCAGCACGAGTGCCAGCCACGCATCGAGGCCGAGCGCTGCGGCCGGGTCCGGGTTGGCGTCGGGGGCTGGATCCGGGGCCGCGCCGGTGGCAGATCCGGGTGTGGCCTCCACCGGCGGCGCGCGATAGCCGGCACGCTCCAGGGCATGCAGCAAGGCAGCGCGCTCGACGGTGGCGTTCGCGTCGACGCTCGCGGTGCCCGCGGCGAGGTTCACCCGCGCCTCGATGACGCCCGGAACGGCGGCCAGGGCGGCCTCCACGCGCCCGGCACAACTGGCACAGGTCATCCCGCTGACGGGCAGCACCAACCGCAGCGGGGCCTCTCGCGGCAGACGCTCGGTCACCGGCTCAGCCCTTCACGCAGACCTTCGGTTTCAGAAAGGCGACCCGCCGTGCCAGCCCCGCCGCCTCGGTGGCAAGCGCCACCGCATCCACATCCTTGTAGGCACCCGGCGCCTCCTCGGCAACGCCACGCAGGGAGCGGGTGCGGATGAGAATGCCTTCCTGTGCGAGGTCATCGACCAATTGCCGCCCCTTCCAGCGTTTCAGCGCCTGCTGCCGGCTCATCCGGCGACCGGCCCCGTGACTGGCCGAGCTGAACGAGCGCTGCTCCGACTGGTCCACACCGGCGAGGATGTACGAGCCCGTCCCCATGCTGCCGCCGATGACCACGGGCTGGCCGACGTCGCGGTAGCGGGCCGGCAGATCCGGATGACCGGGACCGAAGGCGCGCGTGGCCCCCTTGCGGTGGACGTAGAGGGTGCGTGGGCGGCCGTCGACCAGGTGACTCTCAGCCTTGCAGGTGTTGTGCGAGACGTCGAACAGCGTCTCGATCGCCGTGCCGCTGAACAGATTGCCGATGGTCTGGCGGGTCAGTGCGGTCAGGATCTGGCGGTTGGCGAGGGCGACGTTGACCGCCGCATTCATCGCGCCGAGATAGGCCTGACCCTCGGGGGAGTCGATCGGCGCGCAGGCCAGTTCGCGGTCCGGTAGCCGGATCCCGAGGCGTGCTGCGGCCTTGGCCAGGCGCACCAGGTAGTCGGTGCCGATCTGGTGACCGAGTCCGCGCGAGCCGCAGTGGATCGAGATCAGCACCTGGCCCGCATGCAGACCGAAGGCGCGCGCAGCCTCGGCATCGTGGATCCGCTCGACCACCTGCACCTCGAGATAGTGGTTGCCGGACCCGAGGGTGCCCATCTCGCCCTGCTGGCGCTGCTTCGCGATCATCGACACCTCCTCCGGCACCGCGCCCGCCATGCGCCCCTGCTCCTCGATGAAGTCGAGGTCGGCGTGGGTGCCGAAGCCTCGGCGTACCGCCCAGTGAGCGCCATCGAGCATGACCTCATCGAGTTCGTGCGCCGTGAGCGCGAGATCGCCCTCGACGCCGACTCCGGCCGGGATCGCCTCGAACAACGCATCGGCGAGCGCCTCCATCCGCGGGTCGAGGTCCGCCCGCGTCAGGTTGGTCCGCAGACAGCGGATCCCGCAGGAGATGTCGAAACCGACGCCACCGGCGCTGACGATGCCTCCCGCCTCGGGATCGAAGGCGGCCACGCCACCGATAGGAAAGCCATAGCCCCAGTGCGCGTCGGGCATCGCCAGCGCCGCCCCGACCAGTCCCGGCAGTTGCGCGACGTTGCCGATCTGCTCGGCCACCTTGTCATCCATCGCCTCGAGCAGCGCCCGGTCGCCGAACAGGATGGCCTCGCCGCCACCCGCCGGCCGTAGCCGCCAACTCCAGTCGTCGATGCGTTCCAACCGGGCCAGATCCATGATGACCTCCTCAGACGTCCACCACGCAGCGTGCCTGCCAGCGCCCCGCCTGCCTCGTCACGGCGAGTTCCGTGAGCGTGGCACCCTTGACCTCGGTGCCGCGCACGTGTGCCTCCCGCCAGGGTTCACCATGGGCGCTTCCCTGCCAGCACAAGCCGGTGTGGGTCAGTTCGAAGTGGCTCAGCGCGAGGCCACCGAGCCGGGCCTCGGTGAGGAGCGCATTCAGCCAGCGTACCAGCGCGATCTCGACATCCTCCTCCTCGAAGGCGATCTCGCGGCTTGCGCACGGGCGCACCCGCTCAGGGTCGACCATGATGGCGAAGGTGGCGGAGGCAGCGGCGATGAAGGCCTGTTCGAGCGTCGCTCCCAGACCGATGACGCCGATGTCGGCACCGTGCTCGAAGTAGTCGTAGTGGCCTGCCATCCGAGTGCGTCCGTCAGCCCGTCACATCAGGCCGAACGGCTGCGGCTGCGGCTGCGAGCGCGCGGATCACTTCGTCGTCCTCGAGCTGGGGGAACTCCAGGTAGAAATCGGACAGGCCTTCGAAATCCCACGGTGCCATGGGGCAGACGACCTCGGTGGCCTCGAGCCGCAGCCGCGGCAGGGCATCCGCCGGTGCGACCGGTATGGCTGGCAGGATCCACGCTGTGCCCTGAGCGTGCAGCGTACTGACGACCCTAGCAGGCGCTGGGGTAAACGAGGCTGATCCGCGACAGGGTGAGTCGGGTTCCCGGGGTAGTTCTAGTTTGCCGACCATGGCCCCACACAGGGTGCGCGCGGTCGCGCCGGGACACTTTTTGCCGGAAGCGTGAAGTGCATCGCGGATCGCGCCGCTCGCGACCCTTCGTCTGCCTAAAGCCTCTTGCAGCGGGGTCCGATAGCCCCGGTGCCGCGGAAAGCCGCCGGTTTCAGGGCCCCTCATCGGGATGGGCCTCTCTCCCAGGATGACCAAGCATGACCGACACGACCCAGACCCTTGGCGGAACGGGTGGCCATGCAGGACGCATCGATGAGGCACTGGATCGTGCCGCCCCTGTCCCCGCGCTGCGGGAAGAAGAGGACTACGCAGCGTTCACGCTCGATCCAGACGCCGACCTGCGCGAGACGGCGGTGGGCGGTGGGCGGGGCGCGGGCCAGCACCCGAACGCGTCCGCTGCCGCGCCGGAGATGCCTGGGGCGCTGCTGACGCCTGCCGCGGCCGGGATCGAGGCGACGTTCGATCCTGGGTCTGCCTGGGGCGCCGGCTGGGATGGGTTGGCAGCCGGGGAGGGACCCGATCACGAGCGCACGCCCGGCTTGGCGTTTGGCGAAGCGCCATCGGTACTCTCGACGCCATCTGTCGGCGTAGCTTCCTCGGGTGCGGAAAACGGGGGTGGCTGGACCGACGCGGAGTCCTTTGGCATGCCCGGACAGACTGCTGATCTGCCCGCCGTGCCACTGCCGGCGGAGACGCCGACTACCGATCTCCCCGTGGCGGGTGGTGTCCGCGAGGGTGCGTCTCCGCGGCCCGGCGTGATCCTGGCGGAGCAAGGCTTTCTCGGCGTGGTCGCTGCCGATCTGCTTTCCAAGGAGCAGGCAGCGGGGGGTGTGACCGCTGGAGGGGGCGCGACTGCACCAGCACACGGCGATTCCCAGGGCCCACAGCATGCGGTGCCGGTAGCGCCGGCTCCATCGACCGATGGTGTTGCATCCTCCGGCCCGCAGAGCGGTGGCGGTCGTGGGCGTCGCCTGGCCGGGCAGGAGGCCGAGGGCGGCGGCGGTGCAGGTGCCGGTGGTGCGGGCCCGGCTGAGAACCATTCTTCGGCACCCGGTGCGCCAGGCGGCGGAACCCGGATACCACCAGACAACGATACTGGTGCAGGCACCGGGAGCATCGGAGCAGCACCACCAACCGGTGGAGCGGGTAACGACAGCGGAGCGTCCGGGGGCAACGGGCAGGGTTCGGATTCGGGCCCCATCCAGGCGACGCCTGGTGCGGGAGCAGAAGCCCAACCGCCACTCGGTGACTGGGGTTCTGCCGAAGGTGCCAAGGTGGAGGCGATCGACGCCTTCGATGTCAGTGCGCCTTCTGACGTTGATGCCACCCCAGATCGGATCACCGAGACCGCCGAGGCCGGGGCCTCGACGGGGATCCGCGTGTTCGCGGTCGATGCCGATCTGGCACGCAACACCGTGACCTACACGGTGAGTGACGCACGCTTCAGTGTGGATGCGGATGGCACGGTGCGGGTGGCGCAGGGTGCGGTCTTTGATGCCGAGACGGAGTCCAGTATCGGTCTGACGGTGACCGCGACCTCGGTCGATGGCTCGACGGCGAGCCAAGCCTTCACGCTCAATGTCAGTGACGTGAATGAGCATCGGGTGACGGCACCGGTGGATGTCGATCATGGTGCCAACACCCTGAGTGAGCATGCGCGTGCCGGGGCTGTCACGGGCCTGCGGGTGCAGGCGTCGGACGCCGATGCCACGCAGAGCAGCGTGACCTTCACGGTGAGCGACGCGCGCTTCAGTGTGGACCCTGACGGCACGGTGCGGGTAGCGCAAGGTGCCAGCTTCGATGCCGAGACGGAGTCCAGTATCGGTCTGACGGTGACCGCGACCTCGGTCGATGGCTCGACGGCGAGCCAGGCCTTCTCGCTCAATGTCAGTGACGTCAATGAGCATGCCGTGAGCGCCCCGGTGGATGTGGATGCCGCGGGAAATACTCTGAGCGAGCATGCGCTAGCTGGCGCTGCTACCGGTCTCAGGGTGCATGCTTCGGATGCTGACGCAACGCAGAACACGGTAAGTTATTCGGTGCGCGCTGATCGCTGGGAAGTCGACGACGATGGAACCACCTTCACGGTGAGTGATGCGCGCTTCAGTGTCGATCCTGACGGTACGGTAAGAGTGGCTCAGGGTGCGGTCTTTGATGCCGAGACGGAGTCCAGTATCAACTTGACGGTAACGGCCACCTCAGCCGATGGCTCGACGGCGAGCAATGCCTTCGTGCTCAACGTCGCAGATGTCAATGAACATCGGGTGACCGCGCCGGTGGATGTCGATCGTGGTGCCAACACCCTGAGTGAGCATGCGCGCGCCGGGGCGGCCACGGGCTTGCGGGTGCAGGCTTCGGACGCCGATGCCACGCAGAGCAGCGTGACCTTCACGGTGAGTGATACGCGCTTCAGTGTCGATCGTGACGGCACGGTACGGGTAGCACAGGGTGCGGCCTTCGATGCCGAGACCGAGTCAAGTATCAGTCTCAACGTTACGGCGACTTCAGCGGATGGCTCCAGTGCCAGCCAGGCCTTCACGCTCAATGTCAGTGACGTGAATGAACATCGCGTGACCGCGCCGGTGGATGTCGATCGTGGTGCCAACACCCTGAGTGAGCATGCGCGTGCCGGGGCGGCCACGGGCTTGCGGGTGCAGGCTTCGGACGCCGATGCCACGCAGAGCAGCGTGGCCTTCACGGTGAGTGATGCGCGCTTCAGTGTCGATCGTGACGGCACGGTGAGGGTGGCTCAGGGTGCGGCCTTTGATGCCGAGACCGAGTCCAGTATCAGTCTCAACGTCACGGCGACTTCAGCCGATGGCTCCAGTGCCAGCCAGGCCTTCACGCTCAATGTCAGTGACGTGAATGAACATCGCGTTACCGCGCCGGTGGATGTCGATCCTGGTGCCAACACCCTGAGTGAGCATGCGCGAGCTGGGACGGCGACGGGCCTGCGGGTGCAGGCGGTGGACGGGGATGCCACGCAGAGCTCTGTTACCTTCACGGTGAGTGATGCGCGCTTCAGTGTCGATCGTGACGGTACGGTAAGAGTGGCTCAGGGTGCGGTCTTTGATGCCGAGACAGAGTCCAGTATCAACTTGACGGTAACGGCCACCTCGGCTGATGGCTCGACGGCGAGCAATGCCTTCGTGCTCAACGTCGCAGATGTGAATGAGCATCGGGTGACCGCGCCGGTGGATGTCGATCGTGGTGCCAACACCCTGAGTGAGCATGCGCGAGCCGGGGCGGCGACGGGCTTGCGGGTGCAGGCTTCGGACGCCGATGCCACGCAGAGCAGCGTGACCTTCACGGTCAGCGACGCGCGCTTCAGTGTCGATCGTGACGGCACGGTGAGGGTAGCTCAGGGTGCGGCCTTCGATGCCGAGACAGAGTCCAGTATCAACTTGACGGTAACGGCCACCTCGGCTGATGGCTCGACGGCGAGCAATGCCTTCGTGCTCAATGTTGCGGATGAGAATGAGCATCGGGTGACCGCGCCGGTGGATATTGGCACGGACGCAAACGGAATCTCCGAGTGGGCTGCCCCGGGAAGTGCCACCGGCCTCAGAGTTCAAGCGGTAGATGCGGATGCTACGCAAAGTGCCGTGAGCTTCACTGTCAGCGATGCACGCTTCAGTGTGGATGCGGATGGCACGGTACGGGTTGCTGCGGGGGCCGTCTTCGATGCTGCATCTGAGTCCAACATCAATCTGACGGTGATGGCCACCTCAGCCGATGGCTCCAGTTCCTCGAATCAGTTTGGCATAAATGTGGCGGATGAATCGGCCATGGAGGAGCCGAATCCGGGAACAACACCCGCTCCGGGGCCGGATTCGCCGAATCAAGATCCCGCACCCACCACTGCCGGTCAGACTCTGAGGGGGACGTCTCGGTCTGACCACATCGAAGGTGGTGCGGGAAGCGATCGGATCATGGGTGGCAACGGCGATGATCGCCTCTTCGGGCATGATGGCAACGACGTCATCAATGGTGGTAACCAGAATGACCAACTACACGGCGGCGAGGGCAACGACCAGCTCTTCGGTGGAAATCACAATGACCTCCTCGTAGGCGGGGCGGGTGATGACCTCCTGCATGGCGGGAATCACGACGATAGTCTGCTTGGAGGCGAGGGCAACGATCGCCTGCTCGGTGGCTCCGGCAACGATTCGCTTAGTGGATGGGATGGCGACGACTTCCTCTCCGGCGGGTCAGGAAATGACAGCCTCTCAGGCGAAAACGGCAATGACGTCCTGCATGGTGGATCAGGGGATGACCGGCTTCACGGTGGCTTGGGGAACGACGCCTTACATGGCGATGCTGGGAACGATCTGCTGAGTGGAGAGGCAGGCGACGATCGTCTATTCGGCGGGGCAGGCACTGACCGACTGTTTGGCGGCGACGGCAACGACCACCTCGACGGTGGTGCGGGTGATGATTTCCTCTCGGGAATGCGTGGGGATGATGTTATCCATGGTGGCACCGGCAGGGACTCCCTCACAGGCGGTGATGGCAATGACACGCTGTGGGGTGGGGCCGGGGATGGCGACATCGCCAATGGCGGCACCGGAGACGATCTCTTCCTGTTCCGCCACGGCGATGGTCGCGGTGATTCGGCCTTTGGTGGCGATGGCCGGGACGTTTTGCGCCTGGAGGGTGCAGACGGCGGGGCTGTGGGTGCCGGCTGGACCTTCTCCCTAACCAGCGGCAGCGTCAGCGCCTCGGGCGAAAACTTCCTCGAACTGAGTGCGGACGCGCAGGGGACGCTGACCCTTGCCGACGGCTCCTCGCTCGATTTCCAGCAGATCGAGCGCATTGCGTGGTGATGAGGCCTCCACACGGTGACCTTCACGCCTGGTGGCAATGGAACCCGGCTGCTGGCGGATCAACTGGATCCCCGCCTGCGCGGGGATGACGGGATGCGCGGGGATGACGGGGTGCGCGCGGGGGATGACGCCTCATCGTCACTCCCGCGCAGGCTGGAATCCAGCGTCGTCGAAGTAGCTGGGTGCGTATTGCACATCCGGCCCGTGCATCAAGTCACCTGTCATTCCGGCCGCTAAGCAGGAGGGATGACAGGGAGCAGCCACGAGAGGGTTGCGGCCTGGCCGATGGAACAACCGCCCGAGGCAGGAAAGGTCGGATGCCACGTCAAGGAAGACCTCACGCGCGTACGCCTGCTGCATGGCGACGCAGCGATGTACTGACCGCATCGCTCGCCAGCAATCTGCTGGCACTCGCATTGCCGCTGGTCACACTGCAGGTCTACGACCGCATCATTCCGAATGCGTCATTTCCGACGCTCGCGGTACTGGTCTCGGCGCTAGTGGTGGTGGCGCTCGGCGATGCGCTGCTCAGTCATGCCCGCGCGGCGATCCTTGCACATCGTGGTGCCCACTACGAATACCACAGCGGCATGCAGGCCATGGACGCCGTGCTGCACGCGGACCTCGCCGCCTTCGACAGCGACGCGCGCGGGGCCTGGCTCGAGCGCTTCCAGGCGATCGAGGGCCTGCGCGATTTCCACCACGGTGGATCAGCCCTGCTCGTGGTCGAATTGCCCTTTGTCTTCCTGTTCCTGGCGCTCATCTGGCAGTTTGCGGGCACGCTGGTGCTCGTGCCCCTGGTGATGATCGCCGTCTTCCTGTTGTTCTCGTATATCGCCGGCCGGGCCTTGCGACGTGCCATCGGCACCAAAGCGGACCACCACGAGCGGCGTCTGAACTTCATCATCGAATGCCTGCGTGGCATCCACACCGTGAAGGCATTGGCGCTCGAGGCACAGATGCAAAGACGCTACGAGCGTCTGCAGCGAAGCTCTGCCGTCGCGGTGCATGAATTCGTCTGGGTGAATGCGCTCATCCAGGGCCTCGCAACTACATTTTCCCAGGCGGTCATGGTGGCCTTCGTCGCCATTGGCAGCCTGAACGTGATCGAAGGAAGCCTGACCATCGGCGCTTTGGCCGCAGGCACGATGCTGGCCGGGCGGGTCCTGCAACCGGCGCTCAGGGCGCTTGCCTTCTGGACCCAGCGTGAGGGAATGGCGGATCGTGAGCAGAAGCTGCGCGAGCTGTTGAACCTGCCACCTGAGGCAGCAGATGGAAGGCATGACCCGGGTCGTTTACAGGGTCGCATTGACCTGGAGGGCGTAAGCTTTCGCTACCCGGGTGCAGCCACGCCTCTGCTGAGCGGTATTGATCTCACGGTGGAGGCGGGCAGTTCGGTCTCGATCTCGGGGCCGAACGGGGCTGGAAAGAGCACGCTGCTCAATCTCATCATGGGCTTCGTTGTGCCGGACGAGGGCCGAATCCTGCTGGATGGCGCGGACATCGCGCAGCTCGATCGCGCCCGTGTGCGCCCGCAGATCGCGCTCATCCCGCAGGAGGGGGTGCTGTTCACCGGCGACATGCTCGAGAACATGACCCTGGGACGCAGTGGCAACGCATTGGACGATGCCATGCGTCTGTGCAGCGAGCTCGGGCTCGATGCCACGCTGCGTAGCCTTCCATCTGGCCTTGACACCACGATAAACGGCGACGTCGCGCACTCCATGGCTCAGGGATTTGCCCAACGGCTAGTCACCGTACGTGCACTTATCGGCACGCCCTCCATCGTCCTGTTCGATGATGCCAACACCGGACTCGATGACGACAACGACCGACGACTGCGCGATTTGTTGGTGGCACTCTCCCGCAGGCACACGCTCATCGTCATCTCCCACCGTCCGTCCTTGCAGCGCATCTGTCAGCAGCACTACGAATTGCGAGATGGGCACCTGCTTCCCCAGACCGGCCCACAAAGCGGCCCTCGTCAGGATCCGTCACGCCTGAGGCTGTTGCGCAACCTGGCCGCTCCCGCATGAATGCGGCCCTCAACCTGCCGATTCTGACCGAGGACGTCGCCCAGGCGATTCGCCGCGGGGACCTCGATGAGGTCGCGAGACTCTCGCCGCTGCTCGGCTGCCTCATCGTCTTCATCCATGACCAGGGATTGCGCGATTGGCAGGCACCACTGATTGAGTCTCTGCCCCACCACGTGCCGACCTTCGACCTGGTGGACCTACGCAATCTGTTCGTGCATCTGGGGTACGTGACACATGAGGTGGCAATCGCCCCCGGTCGGCCTCCAGAACCGCGCCTGCTGCCGGCCCTCTTCGTGGGTAATCGAGGTGAGGTGCTGCTGCTGCGGCAGCGGGATGGCGATCGATTCCGCTGGTTTGATGGCAATGCACGCGCCGAGGGCGAGGGAAGTCTCCCGGGACCGGGTCGCGTATTCGTGTTCGACCAGACGCATAACCTCGCGGGCGCGGCAGATCGCAGTGGCGAGCCATGGTTCACACGCCTGAAGGGCCGCTTCGGTGCGATTTTCCTGCACCTTGTGGCGATGACGTTCTGGTTGAACGTTACCACCATCGCGGTGCCGATCTTCATCATGGCGGTCTACGACCAGGTGATCGGTATCCGTGCATTGACCTCCTTGCCGTGGCTGGTCGGCGGAATCGCCTTCGTGCTCGTACTCGAGCTCTGTTTGCGGATGTTGCGCGCCTGGACGCTCGGCACACTGGCGGGCCGGGTGGACTATCTCCTGAGCACCGGCACCTTTCGCCAGCTTCTGCACCTGCCGCCGGTGATGACGGAGCGTTCACCGCTTGCGGCACAGCTTGGAAAAATTCGTCAGTTCGACAATCTGCGTGACTTCTTCGCGGGTGGTGCGCTGGTGTCACTCATCGAGTTACCCGCGCTACCGATCTTCTTTGCCACTCTCGCATGGTTGGGTGGCTGGCTGGCAGTCATACCGCTGGTTGCGAGTGCCTGCTATGCATTGGTGGCATGGCTTTGCATCGGTCGAATTCGACGTGGCCTGAGGGCGGCGGCTGTGGCGCGCACCCAACGTGAGCAGATGCTCATGGAGACTTTCTCTGGCCTGCGTGAGCTGAAGGCACTAAGCGCGGAGCCGGTCTGGCGCGAGCGCTTCGCGGCCGTCACCGCAGAGCAGGCGGAGGCCACGCGCGTGACGGTCATGGACCAGGCCCTGCTCAGTGGCATCACCAGTCTGGTTACGGCACTGGCTGCCGTGGCGATGCTCGGCTTCGGTACTCTGGCCGTGCTGGCTGGAACCCTCTCGGTCGGGGCGCTCATTGCAAGCATGACCCTCATGTGGCGGGTTCAGGCCCCGTTGCAGGGACTCTTCGTGGCGGCCTTCCGCTTCGACGCCATCTCCGCCGCGATCCGCGACGTCAATCAGTTGATGACCTTGCCCGTTGAGCGTCGCGGGCGCAAATCCATGCTGCTCGCGCAGGAAGTCAAGGGCCATCTCAGCTTCGATCGAGTGAGCTTCCGCTATGGCCCTGATACCGACCCGGCCTTGCTGGGTGTCAGCTTCCAGGTGCCGGCGCGAGGTTTCGTGGCGATCGTCGGAAGCAACGGGGCCGGGAAGTCCACGTTGCTCAAGCTGGTGAACGCCATGTATCCCATCGCGTCTGGTACGGTGGCCATCGATGGTGTCGATACGCGGCAGTTCGATGTCGCGGATCTGCGGCGGCTGGTCAGTTACGTGCCGCAGCAGCCCTCGCTGTTTCGCGGCACCATTGCCCAGAACCTGCGGCTACGCCACCCGCTGGCAACTGACGACGATCTGCGCCGCGCCTGTTTCCGCGCGGGGATCCTCAAGGCCATCGAGGCGCTGCCGGAGGGCTTCAGGACACAGGTTGGTGATCACTGCACCGTCCGCCTGCCCGTAAGCCTCATCCGTGGCATCTGCATCGCTCGGGCGATGGTGGTTGATTCGCCTATCCTTTTGTTGGATGAGCCCGCCTCTGGTCTGGATAATGACGGTGACGAGGCCTTGATGCTCGCACTTCAAGCCATCAAGGGGCACGCCACCATTCTGATGGTCACGCATCGGCCGAGCCACGTGCGGCTGGCGGATCGGGTGGTAGTCATCGAGCGCGGCATGCTGAAGGCGGTGCAGACACCCGACGAATACTTCGCGCCAAAGGTGCCGGCAGTGCGCCGGGAGGGATGATCGATGCTGGTTAACCTGAGCCCCACGTCCAACGGTGAGGGCGCGCGCCATCTACGTGGGCGCGTTCTGTCGCAGGTCATCGAGCTGGAAGAGGGGCGGCTCCCGATCGTGCTCGTGTTCGGTACCTTGTTCACAGCAGCGTTGGTGCTGGGGGCAGTCGTCTGGTCCGGCTTCGCGCCATTGGTGGAAGTGGCAAGGACCGAAGGCAGCGTCATGCCGGCTGAGCGCATCCACCGAATCCAGCATCTCGAAGGTGGGATCGTGCATGCGGTGCACGTGCGTGAGGGCGATCACGTGCGAGCAGGCGACCTGCTTATCGAGCTGAGTCGACATGCGAGCGCAAGCGAAGTGCAGCAGATCGAAGCCCGTGCTGGCGCTCTTGAGGCACGCCTTGGCAGATTGGAGGCCTTGCTCACGGGAGCTGACGCTTTGCAGGGAAGGGCGGCGGAGGATCCCTTGCAACAGCGCCTGTTCTCGGAGCAGCGGGCGGCGCTGGCAGAGCAACTCGCGGTGATCGATGCCGAGCGCAGGCGTCTCGCGCAGGAAGTCAGCTCCAAGGGCGCTCAGGTGAATGCGCTACAGCAGTCGGTGGACATGCTGCGCGAGCGTCAGCGGTTGCAGAGCGAGGGGCATCGCCGTGGTGCCATCGCCCGGGTGGATACGCTCACCGCCGAGGCCAACCTCGCGCAGAATGTGAGCCAGTTGCACGCCGTGCAGGCCGAGATCTCCGTCGCACGCGCAGGTATCGCCGCCACCGACGAGAAAATGGCCGAGGTCCGTGGCCGCTGGCGACAGGATCTGCGGCTGGAAGCAGAGCAGGCAGCGGCTGAGCTTGCAGAGGCAAGTGCGCAGCGCCTGCGCCTCACCGATCGACTCGATCGCACTGCGATCACCGCGCCAGTGGGTGGCCTCATCCAGGCTCTCAATGTGCATACATTGTCGTCCGTGGTGGAGCCTGGCGCTGTGGTGCTGGAACTCGTGCCCACCGATGGTGAACTGCTCGCAGAGACCCGGGTCGAGCCGAAGGACATCGGCTACCTGCGTCCCGGGCAACGGGTGGATGTTACCGTCGCGGGATTTGAGTCCCAACGCTTCGGTAACCTCGAGGGCAGTCTGCGCAGTGTCTCGCCCAGCACCTACCTCGACAGCGAGGGGCGGCCGTACTATCGGGCGGAGATCGTGCTCGAACAGGGTTATCTCGGCTCCGATCCGGAACGTAACCGATTGGTCCCCGGCATGACCGTGCAGGCGGCAATCCGGACTGGTGAGAAGACGATCCTCGAGTACCTGCTGAAGCCGGTCTACCGAGGATTGGGCGAGGCCATGCGCGAACGCTAAGGAGGCGGGGGGTGCGCCGAGTGCGGCAGGCCGCCCGTTATCCCCGTCCTGTCATCCCCACGCAGGCGGGGTTCCGGTCCTTTACCAGCGACGGCGCGACGACACCGGGTCCCTGCCTGCGCGGGGGTGGCGGCGTATTGCGGGGATGATGAGCTGCGTCCGCAAGTCGCTGTGAAACGGTCGTTGAAAAGATGCTGCTGATCAGTGCGGCGCCAGCCGCACGCGTACACGCATTCAGTTCAGCCGGTACGCCGATGTGCTGGTTCACTAACCTCGATGCCGGCGTGGCCGACCGCGAAGCCGCGCACGAAGGCGGCCAGAGATTCCGGTGCGAGTGGATGGCTAAGGTAGAAGCCTTGGGCGTGGGTGCAGCCCAGCATGCAAAGGGCCTCGGCCTGTTCCTCGCTTTCCACCCCCTCGGCGACCACATCCAGCGCCAGCCGCCGGCACAGTTCCACCACGCTCGCAACGACTGCGCGGTGGCGGTCCTGAGTGCCGATGGCCTGCACGAAGCTGCGGTCGATCTTGACGGCGTCCACCGTGAAGTGCTGCACCCAGGAAAGCGATGAATAACCTGTGCCGAAGTCATCCAAGGCAAAGCGCACGCCGGCCTCACGCAACGCAATGAGATTGCGCACGGCTACTGCACGATGACGGAAGACGGCCGTCTCGGTCAGCTCGAACTCGATGTCCTGAGGCGCAAGCTCCATGCGGCTGATCAGTGACAACACGCGGTCAGCCAGACCCTCGGACTCCACCTGATGCGTTGAGAGATTGATCGAGAGTCGACCGACGTCGAGGCCAGCCCGCTTCCAGTCGCGAAGCTGGGTGAGGGCTTCAAGCAGTACCCAGTTGCCGAGTTCGTGGATGAGTCCGCAGGCCTCGGCTACGGGGATGAACTCTGCCGGGCTCAAGGTTCCGAGGGCTGCATCCTGCCAGCGGACCAGCACCTCCGCGCCGCGGAATTGGCGATCCGGCAGGCTGAACAGGGGCTGGAAGGACAGACTCAGACCCTGACCGGTGAGGGCTTGCCTGATCGCGTTCTCGATCTCCAGGGTGCGCCGCGCCGAGCGCTCCATGCTCGCCTCGTAGAAGCGGAATTGGTTCTTGCCGGCACCCTTGGCCGCGTACATGGCGACGTCTGCGTTCTTGATGAGCTGCTCGGCGGTATCCCCGCTGCCCGGGTGCAGCACGATGCCGATGCTCATGCTGACGTAGACCTGCAGCGTATCGATCCCGACGGGCTCATCGAAGGCCGCGTAGAGGCGCTGAGCGATGCGTGCGGCATCCTCCGGCTGCTTGAGGTCATTCAGAACGAGCAGGAATTCGTCACCGCCGAGGCGCGCGACCAGGGATGTGGGCGTATCACTCTCTGCCTGCTCGAGATCGGGAGGCACGACGCTGTCGTAGGCGCGGATCGCCTGTACCAGCCGCTGCGCCACCTTGACCACCAGCCGGTCACCAGCCTTGTGGCCCATGCTGTCGTTGATGCTTTTGAAGTTATCCAGATCGATGAACATCACGGCGAAGCAGCCTTCGGCCCGGCGCTCGAGTCGGGCGATCTCGGCCGCGAGGCGCTGCATGATGTAGCGTCGGTTGGGCAGGCCGGTGAGCGCATCCGCATTGATGAGGCGATGAGCTTCGGCGGTGGATTCGCGCAGATGGCGGCGCACGTCTTCGAGCGTCTTCGCCAGAGCCGCGATCTCGACAGACTGGTGCGACACGGGCAGTCCCGAGCCCGCATCGTTGCGGACGAAGGCCTTGGCCGCCTCGGTCAGATCCTCGATGGGGCGCACCAGCAGGCGCTGCGCGAGCAGGCCGTGGAGGAACCACAACAGCAGGCCAGCCCCGAATGCGCCACCGAGACCGGCGAGCAGCCAGCGGCTTGCGAAAAACACCTCGGCACGCGGAACGAGCACCACGGCCGTGAGTCCGCCCGGAAGTGCTTGGGCAAGACCGCCGAGGTCGAGGTCTTCAACGCGCTGACGATGGATCTGGCCCGCTGCACCGGCCGCCAGCAGCGCGTCCAGTTCCGCCGGCGCCAGGGACCAGGGCACGTGCGCTGCGTGGCTAGCCGCGAGGATGCGACGTTCGTTGTCCAGCAACCACAACAATGGCCGCTCGAGTGCGGGCTGTGAGCCGACCTCGCCGTCAATCACCGCAACCGGCACGGCGGCAAGCAGCCACGGCCCCTGCGGTGCGATCCGGTGGGCAAGCACGGGACCCGGGGCTGCTGGAGAGAATGTGCCTGCCGGCAGCACTTGATTCGTACGCGACGCATCCAGTTCGAGCATCCACGCGGGACGCTCGCGCGGACTGACCGGTGCCGGGTTCGGGAGCGCCGGGGGCGGTGCGATGCGGAGTTCTCCATAAGCCGGCCAGGCGCGCGCCAGACGCTTGAGCAGCGCTTCGAGCGCGGCTGCGGCCGGCGGCCCCTGCGTGGCCAGGTCTGCGAGCGCGGGCTCGCTGGCGACCATTCGCTCGAGATCTTCCTCGGCGCGCGCCAGTGCTGAGCTTACCCCCTGGGCCAGCGCGCGCGTCTGCATGACGGCGAGCCGCGCCGCAGCCGTCTCATCGGCCGACCACTGTAGCCACAGGGCCGAGGCCGCCAGACCGGCGAGCGGAACGATGAGCCCGGGCAGGCCCATCAGAAGGAATCGGTGCCGGATCTGCATCGGGTGGCTGGCGTCCCTGCCGTTGGCACGACGCACGGCAAAATTTCCGCCGCGCTTGTCTTGCCGTGCTATCGGCACGGGCTTGCGAGAGCTTGAAGCAGCGCCCTGCACGCGCTGGTCGGCGAACAGGTGGCAGTCCCGCAGCGCGGGGCATGGCCATACCCCTGCCGCTCCGATGGTGGGCCGTGATGGATTCGAACCATCGACCAACGGATTAAAAGTCCGCTGCTCTACCGGCTGAGCTAACGGCCCGTTCTGTCGGGCGGCGGGGGCGGGAGCATAGCCGATGCTGCGCGAGGCCGAGAGGCCTACGCGCTGCTCACACGACCGGTGCCTGGATTATCCTTCCGTGCCTGAGTCATCCGCGGCCGCATACCCAGGCGGGCCGGCCTCACCCCCAGGAGACGACAAGGTGCCGATCTACGAATACCAGTGCGATGGCTGTGGCCATCAGATGGAAGTGATGCAGTCGATGAAGGATGCAGCCCTCGTGGACTGTCCGGAATGCCAGGAGTCGCGGTTGCGCAAGCGGGTCTCGGCGGCGGGCTTCCGGTTGAAGGGCTCCGGTTGGTACGTCACCGATTTCCGCGATGGCGGCAAGAAGAAGGAAGCCGCCACCAGCAAGTCGGGAACGGCCGAGTCTGCGCCCGCCGCGACCTCCTCCTCCGAGACAGCCCCCAAGTCCAGTGGTGACACGAGCTCGGCCACACCGGCCGCCGGGGCCACCACCGGGGCGGCGAAGGACTGATTGCAGCGAGGTCGCCCGGGCGAGGTTGCCGCCTCCGGGGTGCCTCCGTAGGATTTCGCGCCTCGCCGCAGGCCCCGACTGCCTGCCCGGCCCAACTTTTCGCGGAACCCCCCATGCGCACCCACTACTGCGGTGAACTGAATACCGACCACCTCGATGCCACGATCAGTGTCTGTGGCTGGGTGCATAGCCGGCGTGACCACGGGGGCGTCATCTTCATCGACCTGCGCGATCACCACGGGCTGTTGCAGGTGGTCTTCGACCCGGACAGCCCGCAGACCTTCGCCACCGCCGAGCGCGTGCGTCCGGAATACTGCCTCCGCGTCGCGGGGCGTGTGCGCCGCCGGCCCTCGGGCACCGAGAACAGCGAGCGCGCCACCGGCGCGGTCGAACTCATCGCCGCGGAGGTCGAGGTGCTGAGTGCCGCCGAGACGCCGCCCTTCCAGGTGGACGACGACACCGTGCAGGAAGAGGCGCGGCTGCGGCACCGCTACATCGATCTGCGTCGCCCGCACATGCAGCGCAACCTGCGCCTGCGCGCCCGCGTGGCCGGCCTGTTCCGGCGCTTCCTCGACGCGAATGGTTTCCTCGAGGTGGAGACGCCGATGCTCACGCGCGCAACCCCCGAGGGCGCGCGTGACTACCTCGTGCCCTCGCGCGTGCACGACGGCCACTTCTTCGCCTTGCCGCAGAGCCCGCAGCTCTTCAAGCAGTTGCTCATGATGAGCGGCATGGATCGCTACTACCAGATCGTGCGCTGCTTCCGCGACGAAGACTTGCGCGCCGATCGCCAACCCGAGTTCACCCAGCTCGATCTCGAGACGAGCTTCATGGATCAGCAGGCGATCATCGATCTGATGGAGCGCATGATCCGCGAGGTCTTCCGCGAGGCCATCGGCGTCGATCTGCCCGATCCCTTTCCGCGCCTGACCTACGCCGAGGCCATGCGTCGCTACGCCTCGGACAAGCCCGATCTGCGCGTGCCGCTCGAACTGGTGGACGTGGCCGATCTGATGCAGGGGGTGGAGTTCAAGGTCTTCGCCGGTCCCGCAGCGACGGCCACCGGCCGGGTCGCGGCCCTGCTGCTGCCG
>DNIF01000014.1 GCA_003485715.1 Gammaproteobacteria bacterium | reverse complement strand
TGGCCGGGAGGCCCCCGGGCGAGCTACCGGAACCACCTGGTCTCATCGCCGTACGCATCGATCCCGATACTGGCCTGCGGGCGCCCACGGGTTCCCGCAACGCCATAACCGAATACTTCCCGGCCGGGCGTGCACCGGCGGCCGATACCCCTGGCCTGCCAGCGGCCGAGACCGCTGGTGCCGGCACCGGTGCGCCCCTCGAGCAGCAACTCTTCTGATCAGCCTCCCGAGGAAGCAGAGCCTTGACCAGCCATGCCCGCGCCCGCGCCCGCGACCTGCGGGATCGCATCGCCCGTGAGGCCGCTCGCCTGCTTGCGGAAGGTGAGGCCGCCAGCGTGCAGCAGGCCAAGCTCAAGGCCGCCCTCCGTCTGGGCGTCGCCGAGGCCCGCTCGCTCCCGAGTCACGAGGATGTGGAACTGGCCTTGAGCGAGTACCAGCGGTTGTTCATGCCCGAGGTGCAGGGCGTCCGGCTTGGCCGCTTGCGGGAGACGGCGCTGCGGGCGATGCGGCTGCTGACTGACTACGAACCGCGCGCCTTCGGCCCGGCCGTGACGGCCGTGCTGACCGAAGACGCGGCCGTCTGCCTGCTGCTCTACTGCGATGCGCCGGAGGAGATCCGCCTGCGGCTGGAGGAGGTCGGGATCCCGCACAGGGTGTCGGAGCGCCGCTGGCGCTCGGGGGGGCGCGAGGAGACCCACGACTGGGCACCGTTGATAAGCTTCATGGCCGGGGAGGTGCCGGTGGAACTCACCGTTCTGCCCGAGCGTGCGCGCCGTCACCCGCCCCCCGTGGGTGCAGACGGACGCCCGCTGCTGCGGATGGATCTGGCAGCGATGGAGAAGGCAATCGCCGCCGATGCCGCCGCGCTCAACGATGCCCGGTGAAGGGGCGGGCAGCACAGGAGATCCCTGTCATGGCCCGATCCTGCGGGTCGCCGTCGATACCCCGGTCGCCACCTTGTTCGACTACCTGCCGCCACCCGGACCATTGCCAAGTCCCGGCAGCCGGTTGCGTGTCCCCTTCGCCCGCCGCGAGACCATCGGCGTGGTTTTCGAACTGGCGAATCACAGTGGGCTTGGCAGCGAGCGGCTGCGACCGGCGCTCGCTTGTCACGACCCGCAACCACTGCTCGGGCGCGCCGATCTTGCGCTGATCGCGCGAGCAAGCGCTTACTATCATCATCCCATCGGGGAAGTCCTGGCGACCGCGCTGCCCGCGCTCGTCCGACAGGGGCGCGAGCCGTCCGCAGGAACAGCCCGCCATTGGCAGCTCTCTGCCGCGGGCGCGGCCACCCGACCCGGCCGCGCCCCCCGTCAGTCTGCGGTTCTGGACGCATTCGCTGCAGCGGGCGGCTGTCTGTCCGAGGATTCGCTGCGGGCCCGTTTCCCCGATCTGCCCCGCCTGCTGCGCGCACTCGCGGCCAAGGGCTGGGTGACTGCGAGTGAGTCAGCCCCTGCCTCCCCCGAGGTGCCAGGCCCACCCGGTGATGGAATCGATGCGCAGATCATCGACTCCACCTCCGGGCTGCTTCTCAGCCCGGACCAGCAGCGGGTGCTGGAGGCAGTGGGCGCGGCGCCCCCGGGCCATTCCGTGCATCTCTTGGAAGGCGTCACCGGCAGCGGCAAGACCGAGATTTATCTGCGACTCATCGAGACTGCTCTCGCCGAGCGTCGCCAGAGCCTGCTGCTGGTGCCGGAGATCGCGCTGTCGGACCAGACGCTCGCCACCCTGGCCGAGCGCATCCGTGCCCCCGTCGCGCTGCTGCACTCGGGCGTCGGTGACGCGGATCGGGCACGCGCCTGGATGGCGGCCGCCCGCGGCGAGGCCCGGGTGGTGCTGGGGACACGCTCGGCGGTGTGGACACCACTGCCTGACCTCGGGCTCATTGTCGTCGACGAGGAACACGACGCCTCCTTCAAGCAGGGCGAGGGTCTGCGCTATTCCGCCCGTGACGTGGCCGTGCTGCGTGGGCACATAGCGGGTGTTCCAGTGGTGCTCGGGTCAGCCACGCCGTCACTGGAGACCTGGGCGAACGCGCGTCGGGGCCGCTATCGACACCACCGGATGCCGGCGCGGGTCGTTGCCCGGGAGGCACCGGCGGTGGAACTCGCCGACATCCGCGGCCAGGTCCTCGACGGCGGCCTTGGTCCGCGTCTGCTGCTGACCTTGGCCCGCACCCTGACCGAAGGCGGGCAGGCGCTGATCTTCCTCAATCGACGCGGCTACGCGCCGGTGCTCATGTGTCACGCCTGTGGCTGGTCCGCCACCTGCCCGCGCTGCGACACGCACCTGACCTGGCATCGCGAGGCCGACCATTTGCGCTGTCATCACTGCCTGTCGCAGCGACGCACGCCACAACGCTGCCCGCAGTGTGGGGGCGAGGCGCCCACGGCAGTAGGCCACGGCACCGAGCGATTGATGGAAGTACTCGCGCGCCGCTTCCCGGATGTTCCCGCCTTGCGGGTCGATACCGACAGCACCCGCCTGGCCGGGCGTCTCGCCCAGAGCCTCGCCGCCATCCGCTCGGGCGCGGCACGCATCCTGGTCGGCACCCAGATGCTGACCAAGGGTCACCACTTCCCCGGCCTGACTCTGGTGGCGGTGGTGGACGCCGATGACAGGCTTTACAGCCCGGATTTTCGCGCCCGCGAACGGCTGGTGCAGTTGCTGCTCCAGGTCAGTGGCCGGTGCGGCAGGGGCGAACACCCCGGGCGCGTGCTGATCCAGACCCACCATCCCGACCACGCTGTCTTCAGCCACGTACTTCGGGGTGAATACGCGCCCTTCGCCGACGCCGAACTCGCCGAACGTGAGCGCCTTGGCCTACCGCCCCGCACCTTCGCTGCGCTGCTGCGGGCGGAGGCGATGGATGCGGGCACACCGTTGGATTTCCTCGAATCTGCCCGTCAGCTCGGGGCGGTGAGCAGCGGGCAGAGCGTGCGGCTGCTCGGCCCCATCCCGAGCGCCATGGCCAGACGCGCCGGGCGACACCGAGCGCAGTTGTGGATCGAGGCCGACACCCGCGATGCGCTGCACACCTGGCTGCGTGGCTGGGTGCCTGGCATCGGGCAACTCGCGCTGGCGCGAAAGGTCCGTTGGGTACTCGACATCGACCCTCAGGAGGTACTCTGAGGCGAGGCCCCATCGCCACTGCGTCCTACCGGATTGCACGAGGAAGACTTCCATGCGCCTACCGTTGATCGGCATGCTGCTCGGCCTGATGCCCGTGTCCGAGGCCGCGCGGGCCGAAGTGAACATCACGGCCGAACTGCCCGCGGTAGAGGTGCTGCACGGGGGCAGTACCGTCACCATCCGACGCCATCCGGATGCCGGTCACACCATCGATCCGGAGTACGCCCTCACCTCGCGCGACTGTCCGCCCTTCTGCATCCAGCCGTTGCAGATCGCCCCGGGCGTGGAGACCCTCGGCGAACTGGAACTGCTCGCGTGGCTCAAGCAAGCCAGCGCCGGCGAGGCGGTGCTGGTGATCGACTCACGCACACCCGACTGGGTGGCCCGCGGCACCATTCCGGGCTCGGTGAACATCCCGTGGACGGAGCTTTCCAACCAGCACGGGGCAGATCCCTTCACGATCGCGGAGATCCTAGAGCGGCGCTTCGGTGCCTCCCAACTCGAAGGTCTGTGGGATTTCTCCCGCGCACGCACACTGGTGCTCTTCTGTAACGGGCCCTGGTGCGGGCAATCTC
>DNIF01000053.1 GCA_003485715.1 Gammaproteobacteria bacterium | reverse complement strand
ACAACACCATGCATGCGAACGCGGCCACACTGAGCGACCAGGATATCGCGGACATCGCCGCATGGCTGTCAAGCGACGCCGCCATCCTCCCCAAGTGAATCGCAATCAAGCGAATCCCCGGAGTCAGGACCCTGTCATGCTTAAGCCCACCATCATTCTATTCACCCTTGTCTGCCTGAGCAGTGCCGTCTCCGCCGACGATGTTGCGCGTGGCGGAGAACTCGCCAAGACCTGCGCCGCCTGCCACGGTGCTGACGGCAACGAGACTATCGGCGGGACCTTCCCGCGAATTGCTGGACAGTATCAGAGTTACCTCGAACACTCCCTGCGCGAGTATCGGGCCGGGCGACGCGAAAACGCCGTCATGGGTGCCCAGGCAACGAACCTGAGCGATGCGGATATAAGTGCACTTTCTGCCTACTACGCCAGCCTGCCCGGTCGACTCGGCACAGTACGCAAGGACTGATGCGACAGGGGTGGTTGGCTGAGTTTGCAGAGACGGGCCAGGCTTCGGCGGGAATTCAGGTCTTTCGCAACGATGGCGTCATGACACTGGATTCCCGCCTCAGCGGGAATAACCGCTAGCCGTCAGCCCCACCAAACGCAACGCTATGTGGGCTCTCGGGTTTCCTGATGCTGTCCACGCCTGCCCATCACTGGTGTGACGCCGTCCCTGGCCTGCTGATAGGCCAGACTGAACTCGCTGAATATTGCCAGCGCCCGCTCCGGGTCGAATCGTTCAGGGAGCTCGAAGGCGTCGAAACCACACCGTTCAAGGAAGTGGAGCTGGTCCGGCAGGATCCGCCCCGTCGCCCTGATCTCTCCGTGAAATGCATACCGCGCGCGCAGCAAGGCGGCTTGACTGAAGGCACGTCCGTCCGCGAAGGCGGGAAACTCGAAAGCAATGACGCCGAAATTGCCGGCGTCACGGCCGAGCTCCTCCGGAGTGACCTCAGCTGCATTGACAACGACTCCGAGGCCCTCAGTCCCGCGTCGCGTCAGGACAGCACGTTCGGCAATCCAGCGCGCCCAGGACACCAGAACCGGACCGCCATCGGGCAGGGGCTGGTCGTCCGCCATCCGCCGCCATGGATCGGAAACGATTTCACGCCGTTTAATCAGCGGTGGCGACATCGCTACCCTCCTCGCGCGTTACGTCGGCGTACACCCGGGATTTGAATGGATCGATCCCGATTCGGCGATAGCAGTGGAGAAAGGATTCATCTTCATTCCGATGCTCGACGTAGACGTCGAGGATCCGCGCCACGCACTCGGCCACCTCCGACTTGGCGATGGCGGGCCCAAGACGATCACCTAGACAGGCGTCAGCGGTGGCCGAACCGCCCAACGTAATCTGGTAGAACTCCAGCCCATGCTTGTCGACGCCGAGGATACCGATGTGCCCGAGGTGGTGGTGACCGCAGGCGTTCATGCAGCCGGACATCTTCACCTGGATTTCACCGAGGTCGTAGAGGTAGTCGAGGTCGCTGAAGCGATCGTTGAGCTGCTGGGCAATGGGGATCGATCCGGCATTGGCGAGGCTGCAGAAATCCAGCCCCGGGCAGCAGATCATGTCGGTCAGCGTGCCGATGTTGGGAGTCGCCAGGCGTGCCGCATCGAGCGCCCGCCAGACCTCCGGCAGATCGCCTTCGCGTACATCGGCCAGGAGCAGGTTCTGGTCGTGGGTGCTGCGCACCTCGGAGAAGCTGAAGCGGTCAGCCAGATCCGCGAGCAGATCCATCTGCTCGGCGGTGCAATCGCCCGGCGGTAGCTCAGGTGCCTTGAGTGACACCATCACCACGCGGTAGCCGGGGACTTTGTGCGCCTTGACGTTGCGTGTGACCCAGCGGTCGAAGGCCGGGGCCTGCGCGCGCAGCGACTCGACAACCCCGCTGCCTGCCACCGCATCGGGATCGTAGCTGGGCGGGGAAAAGTGGCGCGCGATGCGCCGGTACTCAGCCCAGTCGAAGGGCACCTCATTGCGCGTATGCTGGAATTCCGCCTCCACACGCTCGGCGAAGGTCTCGGCACCCATGGCCTTGACCAGGATCTTGATACGCGCCTTGTAGATGTTGTCGCGGCGCCCCTCGAGGTTGTAGATGCGCAGAATGGCTTCGAGATAGGGCAGCAGATGCTCCGCCGGCAGGAACTCGCGGATCACGGCGCCGAGGATGGCGGTGCGCCCAAGTCCGCCGCCTACGACCACGCGGAAGCCCGTCAGGCCAGCGTCGTTGCGGACGATGTACAGCCCGATGTCGTGCACCATGACGGCAGCACGATCCTGCATGGCCCCGCTGAAGGCGATCTTGAACTTCCGCGGTAGCCAGTAGAACTCGGGATGGAAGGTCGACCACTGACGCACGAGTTCACACCAGGGACGTGGGTCCTCGATTTCGTCCGCAGCGACGCCGGCCAGGTGGTCAGCCGTGATGTTGCGGATGCAGTTGCCGGAAGTCTGGACGGCGTGCATCTGAACCGAAGCGAGGTCCGCCAGGAGATCCGGTACCTCTTCGATCTTCGGCCAGTTGTATTGGATGTTCTGACGCGTGGAGAAGTGGCCGTAGCCGCGGTCATAGCGACGCGCCACGTGCGCCAGCATGCGCAATTGAGCAGATGACAACAGGCCGTAGGGAATGGACACCCGCAGCATCGGCGCGTGGCGCTGGACATAGAGGCCGTTACGCAGCCGCAGCGGCCGGTACTCGTCCTCGCTCAGTTCACCGGCGAGGTAGCGACGGGTCTGGTCCCGGAACTGGGCAACCCGCTCATCGACCAGCCGCTGGTCGTATTCGTCGTAGACGTACATTCGATTGTGCTTCCAAATGGACCGATGCTGCACCTCGAGAGCGCGTCGCGTGATGCAGGCCGTGTGGTTTCACGGAACCCCGGGGTTCGCCGCGCGGCCCAGGCCCGGGAAGGGCGGGATTGGCCAGACCCGGCATAACGATGCGGCTCACAACGCCCAGCTGGGAGCGCTTGGCGCCGTGCGCAGCATGTCGGTGAGAGACCCGACCACCAGACCCACTAGGGTAGCAGTCGTTGAGTTGGCGGCGAAAGACAGGGGTAAAAAAAAGGGCCGCACGCGGCGGCCCTAATTGGTGACATTGCGAGCGCTCTCGTAACGTCAACCACCCACTGATATCCCACTGCTCGGCCCACACGGACGGCGCCAGGCAAGCTTGGCTAGCCAGACGCGCCCACGGCGGGTGAGAAGCCCACGAGCGGTGAGAAAACCTTCACGCACAGCCGCTTGACGACCCAAGCACCGAATCAAGGCCCGCTGCCCATTTACGCCGTGGCTGAACACCGGCATGCGCTGGCGGGTCACTTGTTCTGAGGAGTCATTCGACACGACTGTTGCCAAAATCCTTCCACTGGGGAGAAGTGTCGCTAATTGGTGACAGGTCTGTCAAGCAGGGAAATCGAGAAATTCAGCGAAGGATGTAGCCCATATTCCCGGCATTCAGCGTTTTGACCGATGTCGGGTATTGCCAGAGTAGCCACCGGGAGACCCCCGGCGGGCTGGCCAGAGATCCAAGCCAGCGTGTCCAACCTGAGGATGGCGCTTTCTTCGCGCGTCTTGAGCTTCCGACGCAGGTCACGTTTTCGCATTCCGACGCTCCGACCCTTGAGCTCATCATCGGTTCCCGCCACAAGCGCGCTGCCAGTACCGCGGAGCAACCGCACTGCTCCCGTTTCTGGTCAGCCGCTCAGGTCGGGCCCTCAATCAGGGGCGTGCGGGCGCTCCAGGTAGGCGTGACTCTGCATCTCCTGCAGGCGCGAACGGGTGCGCTCAAAGGCGAAGGCCAGACGCCCGCCCCGGTAGAGGGACTCCAGTGGGCAGGCCGCAGAGAGAATGAGTTTGACACCCCGATCATAGAATTCATCAACGGCAGTGATGAATCGCTTCGCCGGATCGTCCATTCCAGGACCAAGGCATGGCACCTCGCTGACCACGACGGTGTGAAAGCAGCGGGCGACTTCGATGTAGTCCACCGCACCGCAAGCGGCCTCGCAAAGTTGTGTGAAGGTGAACCAGGCAACCCCGCCACCGCTGCGCACAAGCGGCAGTTCACGGTCATCCACGCTGAACGATCCGCCTGCCTCACCGGGACCACCCGCCAATTCCTCGAAGATCCGGACGAGCGTGGCATGGGCCTGTGACCCGGAGGGATGCAGATAGAGAGGTTCACGCTCCAGCGCCCGTAGCCGGTAGTCGCATCCCCCGTCTACGTTCAGCACTTCGCAATGGGTCTCGAGGAGCGCGATGGCCGGCAGGAAGCGCTCGCGTTGCAGTCCGCCGCGGTAGAGATCAGCGGGCCGTTCATTGGCAGTCGTCACGAGGGTCACTCCGCGCGCAAAGAGGGCCTCGAGCAGGCCAGCGAGGATCATGGCGTCGGTTATGTCGGCCACGTGGAACTCGTCCAGACAGAGCACGGCGGTGCGTGCTGCGAGATGGCCCGCGATCTGATCGAGCGGTCTTACGACATCCCCCGACTTTCGACGCTCCCGATGCACCTCACGCATGAAGCGATGGAAGTGCACCCGCAGCCGGTATGGGCCGGGCAGCGCGTCATGAAAGCAATCCATGAGATAGGTCTTGCCACGACCGACACCACCCCACAGGTAGAGGCCTCGTCCCGCTGAGGCGGACTCTGCGGGGCGGCCACTCGACCGAAACAAACGCCCCAGCCAGCGCTTGCTGCGTGGAGTCGCCGACGAGGCGGGCGGCGGAAGACCTTCAACGCTCAGCGGCGCGAGGCTCTCATGCAGGGCCTGCAGCCGCTCGATGGCGCGCGCCTGGGCGGCGTCAGCGATGAAGCCCAGACGAGCAAGATCCGCCTCGTAGCGTGCACGCGGACCATGTGCCGTCCCCGGGGGCATCGCCTGTGCAGATCCGGCCCGATCCTGATCTGGTGGGCTAAGAGCCGAGGGCCGATTGGCTCACCCGTACAGGAACGGTGGCGAGGCGCTGCACCGCGCCGCGCACCAACGGATGCAAGTCCGCCCCACCGGTCTCTCGCACGAGTTCTGCCAGCCCCTGACGCATGCGCGGATCCCAGAAGCGCCGCAGATGCTCGGCCACCCCCTCCTCTGCTACGTCCTGATCCGGGTCGGCTGCGAAGAATGCCGCAATGTCGTTGGCCATCTCGGTCAGGCGCTCGGATTTCATGGTTGTCTCCGGTTCATGTGGCTCACATCCTGAGGACGCGCGCATCGAGCATCAGGCAGGGTCATCGCAGACGGGGTAGCGTGTCAGGTGTCGTTGGCACCGGCCAAGCAACCCAGCCGGTGCGGATGGGTGTAGACCGTGTGGCGACCTGCACGCGAAAAGGCGACGAGCGTTAGCCCTGAGGACTGGGCCACACGCCGCGCCATCGCCGTGGGTGCCGAAACGGCAACCAATAACTGCACGCCACATTGTGCGGCCTTCTGAACCATTTCGTAACTGGCGCGACTGGACACCAGGGCAAAGCCGCCAGCGACATCCACGCCGCCTCGAAGTGCAGCACCCAGTAGTTTGTCGAGGGCATTGTGTCTCCCGACATCTTCGCGCACAGCAAACAGTTCGCCAGAGCGCAGCACCCATGCCGCAGCGTGTACGGCCCCGGTGACGGCATGCAGATCCTGACCGTCCGGCAAGCGTGCCAGAGCGGCATCGACATCCGCAGGCGTGAGTCTCAGCGTATCAGCCACTGGCGCAGGCCAGCGCACTGCGGACTCCAGCGCCCGCACACCACAGAGACCACACCCCGTGCGTCCGGCGAGTGAGCGCTCGCGCCAGGTAGCCGCCTCAGCCACGCCAGATGCGAGTTCTACTCGCAGCTCCACTCCCTCCGGCTGCTCAATGGTCGTGCAGCAGAGGATGTCCTCCGGCTTGCGCACGATCCCCTCGGTGACGCTGAAACCGAGGGCGAAGTCTTCAAGATCCCTGGGCGTACCAAGCATGACCGCATAGGGTGTGTCGTCGTAGAGGATTGCGATCGGGATCTCCTCCGCCAGACGATCCTGATCCACGACATACCCAAGCGATCCGCTCTGCCGCCACCGCCAGACCGGTACGTCGATGCAGGCCCTGTCATCAGGGGCGTGCAAGCCGCCATCGGACCCATCGGGAGGCAAGCTCATCTCCTGCAACCGGTCAGGGCACCCATGTTCGCCGGCGCCCGCACGCTCAGGTGGAGGAGGCCGACTCGCGATTGGCGAGCAGGGCCAACTGATGTCGGTTGAATGCAGCGTAGCGCTGCTGCCAGGCCGACTTGTCGAGCACCTTGGTGACCTGGGCCGCCGTAACCTTGAACTCTGGACAATTGGTCGCCCAGTCCGAGTGGTCCGTGGTGATCACATTGGCACCGGACTCCGGGAAGTGGAAGGTCGTGTACACGACGCCGGGCTGCATGCGCTCGCTGACATCGGCCCGCAGCACCGTCTCTCCCGAACGACTGCTGATCCCCACCCAGTCACCGTCAACAATCCCACGCTCCTCAGCGTCGTGTGGATGTATCTCCAGGCGATCCTCGTCGTGCCAGCGGGAGTTCTCCGTGCGACGCGTCTGTGCGCCGACGTTGTACTGCGAAAGTATCCGGCCGGTGGTGAGAATCAGGGGGAAGCGTGCACTGGTACGTTCTCGGCTGGGCACGTACTCCGTGTTCAGGAAGCGCCCCTTGCCGCGCACGAAGGCGTCCACGTGCATGGTGGGCGTACCCTCCGGGGCCTCATCGTTGCAGGGCCACTGGATGCTGCCGAGCGCATCGAGCTTTTCGTAACTCACACCGGAGAAGGTCGGCGTAAGACGTGCAATCTCGCCCATGATCTCTGCCGGATGGGCATAGCCCATCGGATAGCCCAGCGCCTGGCTCAACAATACGGTGATCTCCCAGTCCTCCTTGCCTCCCAGCGCTGGCATCACCTTGCGCACCCGCGAGATCCGCCGCTCGGCATTGGTGAAAGTACCGTTCTTCTCGAGGAAGGAAGAACCGGGCAGAAACACATGGGCGAACTTGGCGGTCTCGTTCAGGAAGAGGTCTTGCACCACCAGGCACTCGAGAGATTCCAGCGCCGCCATCACATGCTGGGTGTCAGGATCCGACTGGGCAATGTCCTCGCCCTGAACGTACAGGCCCTTGAAGGACCCCGACAGCGCCGCATCGAACATGTTGGGGATGCGCAAGCCCGGCTCCGGCTCAAGCGACACTCCCCAAGCCTGCTCGAGCGACGCTCGGGCCTCGACATCGGAGACGTGCCGATAGCCGGGGAATTCGTGTGGGAAGGAGCCCATGTCGCAGGAGCCCTGCACATTGTTCTGGCCACGCAATGGATTCACGCCTACCCCGGGCCGACCCAGGTTGCCCGTGGCCATCGCGAGGTTGGCGATGCCGATTACCGTTGTCGAGCCCTGGCTGTGCTCGGTGACACCGAGCCCATAGTAGATGGCCGCGTTGCCGCCGGTGGCGTACAACCTCGCAGCGCCTCGAACCAGGGCGGCGGGTACTCCGGTCAGGCCTTCGGTCGACTCTGGCGCGTGCCTCGCATCACTCACGAAGGCCTTCCATCGTTCGAAGCTGTCGCCCTCGCAACGTTCATGCGCAAATGCGTCGTCGCATAGCCCCTCCGTGACGATCACGTGCGCCAGCGCGTTCAGGAGTGCCACGTTGGTGCCGGGTTTGAGCTTCAGATGATAGGCCGCCTTGACGTGCGGGGAGCGGACCAGATCGATACCACGTGGATCGACGACGATGAGCTGCGCCCCCTCGCGCAAGCGCTGCTTCAGTTGCGATCCGAAAACCGGATGCCCGTCGGTAGGGTTCGCCCCGATCACCATCACCACATCGGCTGCGCGGATGGAATCGAAGGGCTGCGTGCCAGCGGATTCACCCAAGGTCTGCTTCAGACCATAACCCGTGGGCGAGTGGCAGACGCGCGCGCAGGTGTCGACGTTGTTGTTGCCGAACGCGGCCCGCACCAGCTTCTGTACGAGGTAGGTCTCCTCGTTGGTGCAACGCGAGGAAGTCAGGCCGCCCACGGAACCCCGACCATATGCCGCCTGGATGCGTTTGAACTCGGCAGCGGCGTGCCCGATGGCCTCGTCCCAGCTTACTTCGCGCCAGGGATCCTGGATGGATGCGCGGATCATCGGC
>DNIF01000040.1 GCA_003485715.1 Gammaproteobacteria bacterium | reverse complement strand
TTCCGCTGGATGCGGCGATCCTGTTCTCCGACATTCTCACCATCCCCGATGCCATGGGGCTCGGTCTCACGCTGGAGGAGGGTATCGGGCCACGTTTTGCGAGGCCCGTGCGCACCCCGGAAGCCATCCGTGCCCTGCGCGCACCGGATGTCGCCACGGATCTCGGCTATGTACTGGATGCCGTGCGGCTCATCCGGCGTGAACTGCCGCCAGCTCTGCCGCTCATCGGCTTCGCCGGCAGCCCGTGGACCCTCGCCAGCTACATGATCGAGGGGGGCAGCACGCGCGATTTCCGCCTCGCCAAGTGCCTGCTGCTCGACTCACCAGCGGCGGCCCATCAGTTGCTGGCGCTGCTGGCTGACAGCATCGCGGACTACCTGGCCGCACAGGTCGAGGCCGGGGCGGATGCGCTGATGGTCTTCGACAGTTGGGGCGGAGCCCTCGCCCATGCCGCCTTCCACGAGTTCTCGGCACCGTATCTCGACCGGATCGTCCGCGACCTGCGCGCCCGACCCGCACTGGCGCAGGTCCCCATCATCCTGTTCACCAAGGGTGGTGGTCTGTGGCTGGAGCGTCTGGCGGATTCCGGCTGTGACGCCCTCGGCATCGACTGGACGGTGGACCCGGGCAAGGCCCGCGAGCGCGTCGGCGCGCGGGTCGCCCTGCAAGGCAACCTGGACCCGGAGACGCTCTACGCCTCACCCACGGCCATCGAGCGCGAGGTGGCGCGCATGTTGGAGAGCTACGGGACAGGCCCCGGGCTCATCGCCAATCTCGGCCATGGCATCACCCCTGGGGTGGATCCCGCCCACGCCTCGGCGTTCATCGACGCGGTGCACCGCTTGAGTGCCCGGTCGCAGCCTGGTCTGGGCTGACGCCAGCGGCCCCCGGCGCTGCGACATGGGCCTCAATCGGGTCGGCAAGCGCACTCCGAGCTACATCCCTGCGTGGCCTGCGCACGCGCGAAAATCTCGGAGGAATTCCGCCCCTCGCCATTCCATGCCAGTGGGGCTCCCCGAGGATCAGGGGGTTGGGCTATCATCCGGAAGTAAAGGTCAATACTCATCAGACCCAGCAGTCCATCTCGGGCTGTCCTCAATGCCTATCTTCAATCTAAGTAACCGAGAGCCCCCAGATGAAGACAACCCAGCGCAACACTGCCCTGCCGCTCATTCTTTGCATGCTGCTGTCGTCTCTCGTGGCCCCGGTCGCATGGGCGCAAAGTGACGACGATGACGATGACGATGACGACGGCTTCGAATTCATCGACGCGGGCGAGTTCGATGCGGACGGCATCGACGATCTCGATCCGGACGACATCGACGCTCTCGAGAACGGCGTCGGCTCGGCCGTGGTCGCACCGGACGCCTTGCGGGTGCCCACGCTGCGGGGCGCTGCGCAACGCCGGATCCGTGAGCTGCGCGAGGCAGGCGGCGGTACGGGCTTCGGGGAACGTGGCGGCAAGGGGAGTGGTCTTGCAGCCGGTGACGCGTTGGGGCTTGCCGGCTTCAGCGTCTGGACCGGTTATGGTCGTTCGAATTTCGGCGGTGACGCGACTCAGGCACGCTACGAGGGCGACAACAGCACCTGGAGCGTAGGTGCGGATCGCGTCGTGGCGGATCGCTGGCTCATCGGTCTTGCGCTCAGCTATGAAGACACCGATACCCGCACCTTCTACAACGGCGGTGGCCAGCAGATCGACGGCTTTGGATTCGCGCCCTATGTGGGCGTGTCGATCACCGACTACCTCTCGCTCGATGCATCGGGCGGCATGACCTTCACCGAGACCAATCAGGGGCGCATCGGCCTTACGCCGCTGGGTGCCGTGGAAGAGCTCCGCTCGCGCTTCGATGCCCAGCGCTGGTTCGGCACAGTGAACCTGAACGCCAATCACGATGTCGGCAAGTTGGCCCTCAACGGGCGGGTCGGTTACCTGTATGTCGAGGAGAATCAGGACGCCTTCAGGGAGTCCGGCACCGGGGGCGCACTTCAGGCCCTGCGTCCGCGCACCGTGGGTGAGCGCGAGGTCTCGCTCGGCCAGATCTACGCGGGTGGAGAAATCGCGGGGCGCTTCGAGCGCGCCATGCCCTACCTCGGGGCGCTGTATCGTAACGACGTCTCGCGCGAGGATGGTGCTGCCGCTGGTGGGCTGCCGGCCAACATCGGACGCACGCTCACGCGTGATCGTGATGAAGTCGAGCTCACGGCTGGTCTGCGCTGGTTCGGCGAGCGCGTCATGGGTAGCGTGGAATACCTGAAGACCATCGGTCGCGAGCGCTTCGACAACGACACCTTCCAGGCCTTGGTGCGCATCGCCCTCTGATCCGCCACCATCCGCAGCGCAAGCTGTCGGCTCGTTCGCAATAGCTCGCGAGCGAGCCGACAGCTCCTCAGGCCTCGATAGCTCGCGTCACCGCCGGCGAAACAGCCCGTCCCCGCCCGTCGCCCGCCCGCGCCTGCCGCCCGGCACGAAGGCGTCGAAGGTGATGCGCACACCGGCCTGGACCCAGAATTCATCACGACCCGTGCGCTCCAGGCGATCATTGACCTCCGGCTGCCAACCCGCGATGAGGTCGAAGTTGAAGAGGTTGCTGTGCAGCCAGCGCAGGCCGAACTGCGAGGAAATGTCGGTGCGCAGCGGGTCGAAAGGGTCGCCGGTGAATACCTCGGCCACCCCGCGCCATTCGTAGGCCCACAGTGCAAACTCCGCCCCCACACCGCCGTAGGGACGGATTAGCTCACCGGCGGTCCCGGTGCGGCTGCCGGTGAATCCGAGGTTCGTGTGCAG
>DNIF01000122.1 GCA_003485715.1 Gammaproteobacteria bacterium | reverse complement strand
ACGATGGTGCCGGGCCGCATGCGGGCCTCGACCTGACTCTGTTCGAACAGTTGCGCGAAGCTTTCAGACATCTTTGGTTTGCCATGCCGCCGGCGGATTAGGTCACCGGGGCTCCTGGGTTGTGGTGTCGACCACGCGGACGGGCTTTCGCCCGACGGGTGGCGCAGCGGTGGATTGAAAGCGGAGAGAGGCCTGGGGGGGCCAGCCACTCCGCGCCGGCACAGCGATCAGGACGAGGCCTGGTCCCGGTGCGCCTCGACGAGTTGCATCGTCCGTTCGAGGACTCCGCGGGCATCGAGCCCGGTGGAGTCGATCGTGATGGCATCCGCAGCGGCACGGAGTGGTGCTACCTTGCGGGTGCTGTCACGCCGATCCCGTTCGGCGATGGTCGCGACGAGGTTGGCGAGGGTAACATCAGACCCCTGTTCCCTCAACTGCTTATGTCGCCTGAGGGCGCGCGCATCGACGCTCGCGGTGAGGTACACCTTCAACCCCGCCAGCGGGAAAACGACAGTCCCCATGTCGCGCCCATCGGCCACCAGACCGGGCGGGCGACGGAAGGCATGCTGGCGTGCCAGCAGCGCCGCACGCACCTCCGGCACCGCCGCCACCCGCGAGGCCGCCTCGCCACAGGCCTCCCCGCGCAGGCGGGCGGTGACGTCCGCGCCGCCGAGCAGCGTGAGGGGCGGCCCCGGTGGGCCGGGGGCGCGAGCGAAGCGGATGTCGAGGCCGGTCGCCAGACGCGCCAGCGCGGGCGCGTCATCGAGCGCAACGCCGGCATCCAGGGCCGCCAGGGCGACGGCCCGGTAGAGGGCACCCGAATCGAGGAGCTGGTAACCGAGGCGCTCGGCAACTGCCGCCGCCAGCGTGCCCTTGCCGGTACCGCTCGGGCCGTCGATGGTGATGACCGGGATGGCGGCGGTCATCGGCGAGCCTGGGTGCCCGTGCCCCGCAGCGCGACTCGGCACATCTGACCGCAGGCCGGGATCGTCATGCGCCTTCCACCACCGTGAGCCCAAGCCCGGCAGCGCTGGCCAGGGTGGCGAAGCCGGGGAACGAGGTATCGACGTTGGCGCAGTCTTCGATGGTGATCGGGCCCGTGGCCGCCAGCGCCGCCAACGCGAAGCTCATGGCGATTCGGTGATCACCGCGGGAGTCGACCCGCCCACCGGTGAGTGTCCCGCCCTCGATGCGGATCCCGTCCGGCAGCGTCTCGACGCGCACACCGCAGGCCGTCAGCCCATCCGCCATGGACTGGATGCGGTCCGACTCCTTCACCCGCAGTTCCTCCGCGCCGCTCAGCAGCGTACTGCCCTCGGCGCAGGCAGCGGCGATGAAGATCGCCGGGAATTCGTCGATGGCCAGCGGCACCAGGGCCGGGTCGATGGTGATGCCGCGCAGACGACCGGCATGACGTACGTGCAGATCGGCCACCGGCTCGCCACCCACCGTGCGCGGATCGCGGATGGTGATGTCGGCCCCCATGGCACGCAGGATGTCGATCACACCCGTGCGGGTGGGGTTGATCCCCACGTTGCACAGCAGTAGGTCCGAGCCCGCGCTGATGGCGGCCCCGACCAGGAAAAAGGCCGCCGAGGAGATGTCGGCCGGCACCTCGATGTCGCGGCCCAGCAGGGTCCCGGAGCGACCGTCCAGCTCTACCCAGCCCGGGCCACGACGAAGCGGCCACCCGAAGCCGGCCAGCATCACCTCGCTGTGGTCGCGAGATGGCCCCGGCTCCTCGATGCGGGTCGTGCCCTCGGCAGCGAGACCAGCGAGCAGCAGACAGGATTTCACCTGCGCGCTGGCCACCGGCATGGCGTAGTGGATGGCAGTGAGTGGCCTGGTCGCGGCGTGAATGCAGAGCGGTGCCGTGCCCGCGGGCGTGGTGTCGATCCGCGCACCCATGCGGGCGAGCGGCTCGGTCACCCGCCGCATCGGGCGCCGCGTAAGCGAGGCGTCGCCGGTGAGCACACTGGCGAAGGGCTGACCAGCAAGCAGGCCAGAGAGCAGCCGCATCGAGGTACCAGAGTTGCCCAGATCGAGGGGTGCCGATGGTGCACGCAGACCATCGAGCCCGACGCCATGCAGGGTCACGGCACCTGCACCGTGGTGGACGACCGGCACCCCAAGTGCCTGGAAGGCGGCCAGCGTCGCCAGGGTATCCGCGCCCTCGAGGAAGCCGGTGACGCGCGTAACGCCCTCGGCGAGGGCACCGAGCATGATGGCGCGATGAGAGATGGACTTGTCACCCGGGACCTTGAGCTGACCGCCGAGCCGGCCACCCGGCTCCACGAGAAATCGACGCTGACTGCCACTCACGCTTGACCCTCCGCAGTTCGCGTTGAAAGCACTGACCGGCGTGCGGCACTGGCACGCTGGAAGCGCTCCGCCAGGGCCGCTCGATCGGCGCGGGCCAGCGCCTCTGCCAATTCCCCGAGCCGCTCACGATAACTGGACAGGGCAGCCAGCAGGGCCACCCGGTTGGCACAGCCGATGTCGGCCCAGAGGTCGGCGTCCGAGGCGGCGATGCGCGTGAAATCGCGAAAGCCGCCAGCGGCGTAGCGGAAGGCATCCTGCTCGCCGAGCTCCGAAAGCAGATGGTCGACCAGGCTGAAGGCGAGCAGGTGCGGCAGATGACTCGTCAGCGCAAGCACCTCATCGTGCCGTAGCGGCTCGAGGAACTCCACCGCGGCCCCGAGCGCCGTCCAGAATCCTGCCACGCGCGCAGTGCGGGCCGGATCGGTCTCGGCCAGGGGCGTGAGCAGGACACGATGGTCGCGGAACAGATCCGCTCGCGCCGACCCGGCCCCATGGCGTTCGGCACCTGCCAGCGGATGCCCGGGTACGAAATCGGCGAAGCGCTCGCCCAGCGCCGCCCGGGCAGCCTCCACGATCGGGGCCTTCACGCTGCCGACATCCGTGATCAGCGCCTTTGGCCCAACCATCGGGGCAACGGCGGCCAACGTATCCCCCATGGCCGCAGGCGGCACCGCGAGCAGAATGAAATCGGCGCCGGCGGCGGCCTCGGCGGCACTGTCAGCGAGCCGATCGGCAATACCGCGCTCCAGCGCAAGCCGCCCTTCCGCTCTATCCGGTGTGTAGGCCACGAAATGCGCGAACAGGCCAGCGGCCCGCGCCGCGAGCGCGGCCGAGCCGCCGATGAGGCCGGGACCGATGACGGCCAGACAGCCGCCCGGCGACATCAGCCGGCCGCTCGGGCCGTGTCCGCGACGGCAGCCTCGGCCTGCCCCAGCACCGCGGCCAGCGTGCCGAGGAAGCGGGCGTTTTCCGGCTGCAATCCGGCCGTGACCCGCACATGATTGGGCAGCCCGTAGTTCAACAGCGGACGAATGATCACGCCGCGTTCGAGCAGCGCGCGATTGACCGGCTGAGCCTCACGGCCGAGGTCGATGGTGAGGAAGTTTCCCCATGAGGGGATGTAGTCGAGGCCGAGGGCGCTGACGCCGGCCCGCAGCTCGGTGAGGCCACGCATGTTGCAGAGCGCACTCGCCGCCACATGGGCGTCGTCGTCCACCGCAGCCGCCGCGATAACGAGCGCCGGGGTATTCACGTTGAAGGGCTGTCGCACGCGATTCAGCAACTGCGCGATGAGCGGTGAGGAGGCCGCATAGCCCACGCGCAAGGCCGCAAGGCCATGGATCTTCGAGAAGGTGCGCACCAGGATCAGATTCGGGAAACGCGCCAGCCAGCGCATGGTGTCCGGGAACGGCGGATCCCGCAGATATTCCGTGTAGGCCTCATCCAGCACACAGATCACCTGTGGCGGCAGATCGGCGATGAAGGCCTCGAGCGCGGCTGCATCGACGAGTGTCCCGGTCGGATTGTTGGGGTTGGCGATGAATACCAGCCGCGTGTGCGGCCGGACGAGCGCGCGCATGGCGATGAGGTCATGGCCGTAGTCCCGCGCCGGCGCGATGCATGCCGTGGCCCCCTGGGCCTGGGTCGAGAGCGCGTAGACGGCAAAGGCGTACTGCGAGTAGACGACCTCGTCCCCCGGCCCGGCGAAGGTGCGAATGATGAAGTCCAGCACGTCGTTGGAGCCATTGCCGAGGGTGATGCACTCCTCTGCGATGCACAGCCGGCGCGAGAGGGCCGCCTTCAGCACATGACCGTTGCTGTCGGGGTAGCGCCCGAGGTCGCCACAGGCCCGGATCGCCGCCTCACGCGCCCGCGGCCCTGGACCGAGCGGGTTCTCGTTGGAGGCCAGCTTGATGATGTCGCTGATGCCGAGTTCACGCTGCAACTCGCTCACGGGCTTGCCGGGCACATAGGGCGCGAGGGCACGCACGCCGGACACGGCGCGCTCGAGGAAGGGGTTGTCCATGTGGGGTCCGAGTAAAGGCCGCGTTTTCCGGTTCGCCCGCAGGATAGCGACTCGCTACCCGGCGGTGTAGGCCGCACCGGCCGAGTCGGCGCTCAGCGGCGCCGCCAGACCCACGGTGGCACGGGCTCCGCGTCGCGCCAGAGGCCCGACCGGGACGCCCGGGCCTCGCCCTCGGCGGCGGCGTAGGCCGACCTGAGTGCCGGCGGCAGATCGTCCTCATAGCGGCGGTAGAACCAGGCCATACCCGCGCGCAGTTGTTCCAGTGATGCATCCATCCCGCCCACCTGCACGCGACCGACCAGACGCCCGAAGCGATCGACCTTGTCCACCTGCACCACGACGATCGCCCCCGCCAGAAGGTGAGAGAGGCTGGTCCTCGCTACCCGGTTGTAGGGCTGCCCGCGCTCAGGGGCATCGATGCCCGCCAGCCGCACCCTGAACTCCTTGCGGCCGGCATCGATCACGGTGATGGAATCGCCATCACTGACCCGCACCACGCGGCCCCAGAGTTCCTCCGCCTGCACCCCGAAGGCGGTGACCAGGCAGAGCAGCAACAACTTGGGCAGCAACAGGCGAGAAAGAGATCTCACGGTGAGCAAACCTCGGTGGAGGCCGATGATGCCGATCATCGCCCCCCCCAAAAGGCGGAGCGGCTGCGGTCCTTACAACGGCTGCGACCGGTGCGGCGGAGTGCCCGGAGCCAGAGTCGAACTGGCACGGCCAAGGCCGGGGGATTTTAAGTCCCCTGCGTCTACCGGTTTCGCCATCCGGGCCGCGCACCGCGTCGGCGGCATCTTGCGGGGCGACCTCATCGGGGGCAAGCCGCCAGTGCCAGCCACGAAGCGCCTGCCCCCGCCGCGCGACGAGGCAGCGGGGGCAGGAGGGCCGGCCGGTCGTCAGTCGAAGGGCCGCGGCGGCGGCGTCGCGTCGGTCGAGGGCGGCAGGATGGGCAACGCAAAGCTGGGCTGGTCGCCAGTCAGGGTCTTCAGGAAGGCAACGATCTGCCCGTTCTCTTCCGGCGTGAAATCGCGACCCAACTGCAGGCGGCCCATGACGTCCACCGCCTCGGTGAGTGTCTCGGCCTCGCCGTCGTGGAAGTAGGGATAGGTGAGTTCGACGTTGCGCAGGGTCGGCACCTTGAACTTGAAGCGATCGGCGTCGACGCCGGTTACGGCGATGCGTCCCTCAGCCGGGCTCTTCGATTGGTAGGGCTCTACCACACCCATCTTCTGGAAGGAGGTGCCGCCCAGGGCAGCGCCATGGTGACAGGCGACACAACCCGCGGTCTTGAAGACCTCGTAGCCCGCCTTCTCCTCGGCCGTGATGGCATCGGCATCACCGAGCAGCCATTTGTCGAAGCGCGAGTTGGGCGTGGCCAAGGTCTTCTCGAACTCGGCGATGGCGTCGGTCACGCGATCCATGTCGATTCCTTTCGCGCCGTAGACCAGCCGGAACTCGCGGACGTACTCCGGGATGGAGCTCAACACATCCACCGCCAGTTCATGGGTGAAGGCCATCTCGCCCGGGTTGGCGATCGGGCCACCCGCCTGTTCCTTGAGATCCGCGGCGCGGCCATCCCGGAATTGCGCGACGTTCAGGGCGGAGTTCAGCACGGTCGGCGCGTTGATGGGGCCACGCTGCCAGTTGTGGCCGATGGAGGTCTTGAGGTTGTCCGTGCCGCCCATGCTCAGGTTGTGGCAGGAGTTGCAGGAGATGAAACCCGAGAGCGAAAGGCGTGGATCGAAATACAGCTTCTTGCCGAGCTCCGCCTTGCCCAGGTGAATCAACTCGGGGGGGCGGATGGGTGCGACGGGCTCTGCGGCCACGCCTCCCGATGAGGTGGCAAACAGCACCAGCAGCAATGCGTTCGAACGCAGCGACGTGTTCACGGATGGCACCTCCAGTGATGGACTCAGGGCACCACGCCCTCAGTCCCCGGTGAATCACCGGTGCAGCAGGAAAGCTACGCGCATCGCGGCTCCGGGCCATCAGGAGATCCCGCAAGGCCGATCGACCGTTGCGTGTGTGCGCCATGCGTAGGATTGCCACCGGGGCCCGGCCCTCGGGCACGCCGGGGAGGACACGACGGGTGCGCTGCACGAGGGCTCGCG
>DNIF01000213.1 GCA_003485715.1 Gammaproteobacteria bacterium | reverse complement strand
CGGTCTGGGTGAAGTTGCCGAAAATCGTGAGCGTGCCGGGCGAGGTGCCGGGGGCGATGGTGCCGTTGTTGACGAAGGTGCCGGGGGGAGGCGGGGCAGTCACCGGCAGGCCGGTGCGGACGTCAACTGCGCCGAGGTGCAGCGGTCGCAGGTCCACGGCCCCGTTGCCCGTCAGCCAGCCGGCGTTCTCGATGTCCGCGCCGAAGGTGAAGAGTGTCGCCCCCGTGCCGAGCGCCAGCGTGCCTTCGTAGCGACCCCGGAACGGCGAGACGAAAAATACGCCGTCGGCGACCTCGACCCGACCGCTCGGGCCGTTCTCGAAAGTGCCGGGTCCCGTGATGTGGCGTGCGTCCGTGGTCACGCGGAAGACCCCCTCGTTCACGAAGCGCGCCCCCGCGTTCAACTGGAGGTTGCCGTCGCCGTAGACGATGGTCGAGCGGTTGACGAGATTGTCGGTCACGCTGATGCGGGCCGTGGGGTTGCTGTTCGTCAGCGTGCCGGGACCCGTGAGATTGGTGACACTACCATCGCTGTCGAAGGCCAGCGTGCCGGCGTTGTCGATGGCACCGCCGTTGTCGAGTGTGCCCTCGGCTTGCAGCAGCGCCTGGTTCACGAGCCGCACGCCGCGCAGCGTGAGATCGGTGGCGCGCACATCCTGTAGCAGTTCGAGGCTGCCGCTGCCCTCTGCACTGAGGCCATTCAGGTGCCGCAGGCCGCGCGCCTCGGAGACGAGGAAGCGGCTGCCGGCACCGAGTGCCAGCGTGCCGGCGATCTCCTCAGTGCGCTGGGACGAGACGACCACTCCCGGAGCGAGCTCGGTGCGGCCGGCGGGCCGCTGGCTGAAGGCCGCCTCCCAGGAGGTGCTCCGCAGCACCTCGATGCGACCGCTGTTCTCGATGATGCCGCCCTGCACGCCCGGATCGCTCAGGAAGGACCACGAGGCGGTGGAGTCGATGACGAGATGGCCGCCGGCATGGTTCACGAAGCGCCCGTAACCGCCTTCGTCCGGCAGACGTATGAGGCTGTTGCCGTTGAGGACCAGGCGGCCGACGTTGCTGAACTGGTTGCCGTTGCGGACGTGCAGTTCGGCGTCCTGCAGCGTGAGTTCGCCTGCGTTGCCGGCGTTGCCGTGGGCGATGAGACTCGCTTCCTGCACGGTCAGGCGGCCGTCGATGTCGATGAGGCCGGTCACGCTGAGGCTGCCCGCCTCGATGCTGAGCGCGCTGCCGAGGCCGACGAAGAGGCCCGCGATCTCGGTGTCGAAGTCGAGCAGCACCGTGCCCGGGAGCGTAAGACGCACGGTGTCGTTCGCCCCGGGCAGGAGATTGAGGCTCCAGTTCAGCGGGTTGTCCCAACGGAAGTCGAGTCCACCATTGTCGAAGCAGACGAAGCCCACGCAGCGGTCGACGATGCCGCCGGGGCCGAGGGTGGGCGGGGCGACGCCCTCCTCGATGGTCCACACGCTCGCGAAGTCGAAGCCGGCGAAGCTGGCGGCGCTTCGCATCTCCGCCGGTGTCAGCCCGATGCCGCCGGCGCTCGTGGCCTGGCCTGCGGCGCTGACATCCCAGTAGGCGTCGCGCACGGTGCCGGTGTTCACGCCGACGAGGCCCTGGAGATCACCGCTGCCGGAGACCCGGCCGCTGCTGTAACTGGTCTCGATGATGCCGCTGTTGTTCGCCACCAGGCCGGCGGCCTCGAAGCCGGTACCGGTGACACTGCCGGTGGCGAAGCTGTCGCGGATCTGATCGAGATTCGCACCGACGAGGCCACCGGCCGCCGCGCCGGTGACGTTCGCACTGCTTGAACTGCGCTCGATGCGGGTGTTGCCGGTGCCGGCGTTCTGGCCCACCAGGCCACCGACGAAGACCGCCCCGCGCACGTTGCCGCTGGAACTGGAATCGAGCACCCGGCCGAAGCTCAGGCCCACCAGTCCGCCGACGTTGCCATTGCCGTTCACGTTCACGGCGTTCGCCGCGAGCCCCTGGATCTCGGCGTTGAAGTCCAGCCAGCCGACCAGGCCCAGGTTGTCGTTCATCGGCTGATCGATCACGACCCCGATGATGGCAAAGCCGTTGCCAGCGAGCGTGGCGTCGTTGAGCCGGGGCAGATGCCAGCCCGGCAGGGTGCTCATGTCGATGTCGTTGGTCAGCCTGAAGGTTGCGCCCTGGCCGTCGTCAATGAAGGCGAGCAACTGGCGCAGGTGGCCAGGCGTGCTGAGGAGGAAGGCACCGTCAGTGGGGTCGAACGTGAAGTAGTCACCGGGGCTGAGGCTGCCACCGGCCGCGATCCAGTCGGCGTACTCGTTGGCGTAGAGCGCACCCTGGGTGAGGAGCGGGCCGCCGTTGATGCGCACGGCATCCAGGTCGTAATGGCTGTTGCTGGTGCGACCATCTCGACCGATGAGCCCGCCCAGCGCCTGGACGCCGGTGATCTCGCCGCTGAAGCGTGATTGGTTCTCGATGTCGGTGCGCGCGCCCGCGAGGCCGCCGACCACGTGATCGCCCCTGACCTGGCTGTTCACCACCACGACCTGCGACAGCCGCGAGGTGGCCTGATCGCTCGAGCCGATGATGGCGCCGACAAGGTCACGGCCGGTCATGCGCGCATCCCTGAGCGTGAGGCGGGAGACGAAGGCCCCTGACGCCGTGCCGATGAGTCCCACCTGATCCTCGCCCGGTCGATCGATGACGAGATCCCGGATGGTGAAACCGGCCCCGTCGAGGCTGCCCGTGAAGGGCCCGGTTGCGCTGCCGACGGGCCGGAAGCCCGCGCCGCCGTTCCAGTCCAGCGTGCTGCCGGCCTCGATGTGATTGGCGAGAATGAAGGCGTCATCGAGCAGGTCTCTGCTCGCCATGCCCTGCAGGCCGTAGACGTCGGCTATCTGCCAGGGGATCCCGACGCGGTCGTCACCACTGGCAGCGCGCAGGAAATGTCCGCCCGCGAACTGGAAATCCACGGCGATGAAGCTTGGCAGCACACCGGCCGCGAGGCGGTCGCCCACCTGCACGAAGCGGGCGTTGTCCTGGATGCGGAAGGTGCTGAAGTCGGCCGCGCCTGTGAGGGCGATGTGGGCATCGCCAGCGGCGGTGAAGGTGGTGTTCGGCGCGAAGCGGGTGAGGCCGGTCACGGTGAGGAGCCCGCTGCCGGTCACCAGGAGATTGCTGCCGGCGCTCTCGAGGCCGGCCAGGGTGTAGCTGCCGTTCACGTCGCGGAAGCTGGCATCGAGGCGACCGAGGTCGAGGGTGATGCTGAAGCCGCTCGCCAGATCCACGCGGGCAGCGAGGGTGGGGACGAAGTCGCCGAGCCAGTTGAGGGGGTTGTGCCAGAGGCCGTCACCCACCTCGTTGTCGAACTGGAATAGGGGATCGCCGACGATCCCGAAGCGCAGTCGGGCGTCGGTGCCGCTCGCCTCGAAGACGTAGTCGGTCGGCAGGCTGGTCAGGTTGCCGCTCACGCCGCCTGCGGCCGTGAGGAAGGTGAAGGTCGCGTTCGGGGCTGGGGCGTTCGTGGTCGTGAAGACGATGCTGCCGTTCAGGGTGGCGCTGCCGCTGACCGCGATGACATCCATGACCGGGTCGATCGGTGTGTTGCGCGCCTGGATCGCCAGCGTGCCCTGGTCGAGCAGGTTGCCGAGGATGGTGAGCGATCCGTGGTCGGCGACCAATGGGGTGGCATCCGGGCTGATGGTCCCTTCGTTCACGAGTGTGCCGGCACCCACGTTGAAGCTGCCGTCGCCCGCGAGTACGCCGGTCACTTCGTTCAGGAAGCCGCCGTCGCGCTGGAAGGTGCCAGTGGTGGCGGTGCGGATGAGGCCGGCCTGGGTGAGTGCACCCGCCACCCGGAAGGTGCCGCCGGTGACGTTCACCACGCCGCCCGCCGTATTCTCGAAGGCCACCACCGCACCCACGGACTTCGTGCCGCTACCGTTGGCATTCAGGGTGCCGCGGTTGCTGAACTGGCCGCCCGGTCCGCTCGCTTGCCCGATGGGTGTGCTCGCGCTGCCGTTCAGATTGAAGACGGCACCGCTGTCGTTGCTGACGGTCTTCCCATCCACTACCCAGTCGATGGCACCACTCGAGATCACCGTGGCCGTGCCTCGGTTGATCCAGTCGCGGCCGATGCCGTGGCCATTTCCGAGTGGGTCCACGGCACCGATGGTGGTGGTGCCGGTGGTGAAGAGCGTGCCGGCACCGAGGATGTCGCCACTGCCACTCCAGGTGAACTGGGTGGCGACCGTCACGTCACCCGCACCGTCGAGGCGCGCGTCGCGGCCGCTCATCACGAGTTCACGGACCGCGAGATCGCTGGCGGTGCTGAAGGTGCCGCCGTTCAGCGTGAGTCGCGCGTCGATGCTGGAGTCGATGCCTGGATCCCCCAGCGTGAGGCTCGCACCGGCGGCGATCAGCAGATCCTCGGTGCTGACGATGGCGGCGGCCACCTGACCGGCAGCACTGACGGTGATGATCGGATTGGCGCTGCCGCGATCGATGAAGGCAAGCTCGGTC
>DNIF01000174.1 GCA_003485715.1 Gammaproteobacteria bacterium | reverse complement strand
GCTGCTCCCGCGGTGGTAGGCGAGGGCGGTGGCGCTGAAGGAGTCGGTGAGGTCCACCTTCAGGTTGCCCCAGATGTGATTCAGCGAGTTCTGGGTGCCGTCCGGGGCGGTGTACACCTGCCGTGCATCGCGCGCGGCGTCCTCCCGCGGGATGAGGCCGGCACCGAACAGGGAGTTGTTCACGTGCAGCCCCTGCAGCGTGAGGGTGGCCCGGTTCGTGCGCACATCCGCGCGCGCGAAGGCCTGGCCCACCTCGGAGGGCGACTGGAAGCGCCAGCCGTCCTCGCGCAGCCGATTGAAGGATACGAGCCCGGCCACGTGATCGTCGCCAAGGCCGGCCAGGAACTGGGTCTGGGTGCGGCCAAAGCTGCCGCGCGTCTCACTGACGTCCACCCCGGGTGAGGTGAAGCCCGAACGGGTGGTGAGCGAGAGGGCACCGCCGATGGTGTTGAGGCCGAAGAGCGGATTCGAGCCCGGCACCAGCGCCAGACTCTCGATGGCGTTCAGCGGGATGAGGTCCCAGTTGACCACCTGACCGAAGGGCTCGTTGACGCGCACGCCGTCGAGGTACACCGACAGCCCCTGCGGCGCGGCGGCGATCGGCGAGGCGGTGAAGCCGCGAAAGACAAGTTCCTGCTGGAAGGGGTTGCCGGTGGTGTCGCGGATGGTGACCGACTGCATCTGCTCGTTCAGGAACTGGGTGGTGGCGACGGCCCCCGAGGCCTGGATCTCCTCGCCGGTGGCGACCTGGATGTTGGCAGACGCGGCACCCGCCTCGATGGCCACCCCGGGCAGCGGCGTGATGAGGCGCGGTCGCCGCCCGAGCACCTCGATCTCCTGCAGTTGCTCCGCCTCGTCCGGGGCGTCGGCCGCAATTGCTTCGGTGGCAGGGTCGGCGGTTGGCGGGGTATCGGCCGCAGCCTCGACGGCCTCGGTGGTGCCCTCGACGATGGGTGTGGCAGGTGTCTCCGCCATCGGGGCTGCTGCGGGGGCTGCCGCCGGGGCCGCGCCGGGCTCGGGACTGCTATCGGCCACGCCCGTTGCATCCGGTTGAGCAGCCGGAGGAGATGGCTCGGTGGTGTCGGTCTCGGCGACACCATCCGCCCCGGCCGGGGCCTCCTCCACGATGGTGTCGGTTGCGTCGTCGGCATCCTCCTCCGTCGCGACTGCAGCATCGTCGGTGGACGTCTCCTCCACGGGTGCATCAAAAATGATGGTGCCGTCCGGGGCGATGGTGAAACCCGGGCCGGCTTCCTCGGCGCAGAGTGGCGAGGCCCCGAGCAGCGGTGCGACCAGCCACAGCAGCAGCCGGGCCGGCCCCGCCGGCTGCCACCGTCCCCGGTCCGTGCACCGCCCGCCGAGGTTGACGGCGGTGGCTGGCGCTGGGGGGATCAGGCGACCGCTACCGGGGTCGCCGTTCGCAGGGCGGGGCTGGGGGGTGAGCATGGGACGCGGGCGGCAATCAAGGGGTGGCTGGAGGCTTTCGCGGCGGTGGGCGGGGCGCGCAGGCAGCAGGACGGAGGGCAGAACTGGTTGTGTGGCAAGGGAGCGCCGACACAATGCGGCCGGACTGTAGGCGCTGCTTTCCCCACTTCGTAGGGAAAAGTTCCTAGCTGAGCCGGGATGGCTCCCAACTCGGAGATTTTCCCGTTGACGCCAGCCGGCGCTCCCGTAGCCTCGCGTTCAGCCTGTGGTCGTTGGTGATGAATGCCTCGTTCCAGCGTGAAGAGGTCACTCCACTCCGGCTACAGGTGAGTCTGGCGGCAAACCGGCCGCACCACGTGCCCCTGTCGGTGGCACGCGATGGCTGGCCCTTTCCGGTGGCACGGAAGCCCCGTCATACACACAAACTTGCGCAGCAGTAACAAAGCTCACTGGGAGATCGATCGTGAAATTCACTACCGCACTCGTCACTGCCGGCTTCGCCCTGGCGTCCACCCCGGCCCTCGCCGGCTTCGAGAACCTGCCCAGCAGCGGCACGCTCCGCGTGTACGGCATCAGCAACATCGATGTCGACCCGCTGTTCATTACCCAGGGCGCGCTGACGGGCGGCACGGGTACCGCCTTTACTGACCCCTTCACCTTTGCCTTGCCGACCAACTTCACGCTGCTCGCGAGCCAACAGACGGTGTTCGAACTCCCCATCACCGAGCTCAACCCGGTCACCGGTCTGATGGAGACCGCAATCGAAGAGGTTGGTACCTTCTTCGACGCCGTGTTCCGCGACACCACGGACAACAAGCTCGTGTTCGGCTCCCGCATCGTCATGGACCCGACCGAAGAGGGCGAGATCAACGACATCTTCCGTTACGGCCTCTGGGGCGACGATGTGCAGGCCGGCTGGACCTTCGTGACCAGCGATGACAACCGCCTGTTCTCCGCCGTGCGCTCGGCCAACTCCACCATCAACGACGATGCGCTCGACACCTTCGACCCCTACGTGGTCGGCCTCGCCAGCGATATCAATGTCGAGGAGGGTTTCCCGGTCTCCGGCTGGTTCTTCGTAAAGACCGGTGTCGCCGAGTTTGCCCTGGTGGATGGCGCGGTCGGCCTGTTCCAGGCGGGAGAGGAGGGGCAGCCGCCCTTCCAGGCGCGCATCGCCGGCTTCGCCCCGGTGCCGGTCCCGGCCGCCGTGTGGCTGCTTGGCTCGGCCCTGGTCGGCATGGCCGGAGTGGCCCGCCGCCGCGTCTGAGTCCTCCCACCCGGTCTGATCCAGGCCGGATGATGAGGCTGTAGTCGTGCCGAGAGGTGCCCGGATCCGTCCGGGCACCCCTCGGTGTTTCCGGCCCCGTGGGGCGCTCTCCGTCCGGGCCATCCCCTCCGCCGCGCCGCCCTGTTGACAGACGATGAGCGTTCTCCCAGTCTTTGTGTATCGTTTGTATGGATATCGGGGGGATAGCCCATGCGGGACGCTGCCATCAACCTTCGCGCGCTGCCGGAAGAGCGGGCACTGATCGACCGGGCCGCCCAGGTGATGGGCAAGACCCGATCTGACTTCATGCTGGAGGCCGCCTGCGAGCGGGCCCAGGCGGTCCTGCTCGATCAGGTCCACTTCACCCTCGACGCCGAGCGGTTTCGCCTGTTTCTGGAGCTGCTGGATGCGTCACCCGGGCCGAACCCGGGGCTCGAACGGCTGCTCGCCGTCGCCGCCCCGTGGGGTCCGACCGGGGGATGAGTTTCGTCCTGACGCCCCCACAAGCGCTGGACGCAAGCCATGGCCTGGACGATTTCCACTGTGGTGAGCCGACGCTCGACGATTGGCTGAAGCGGCGTGCACTGGCCAACCAGGTGAGTGGTGCCAGCCGCACCTTCGTCGTCGCCGATCCGGGGGCGCATGTGGTCGGCTACTACGCACTGGCAGCCGGCGCCGTGTCGCATCAAGTCGCCACGGGTCAAGTCAGGCGCAATATGCCGGATCCTGTCCCCGTTCTGGTTCTGGGGCGTCTGGCCGTGGTTCGGCGTGCCCAGGGTGTCAGGCTCGGGGCCGCGCTGCTCAAGGACGCGGTCAAGCGTGCCGCTGCCGTCGCCGGGCATGCCGGTGTGCGGGCACTGCTGGTGCATGCACTCAACGAAGACGCCCAGGCGTTCTACCAGCATTACGGCTTCCAGCCCTCGCCCGTGGATCCGCTGACCCTGATGCTGCGGTTGAAGGCTACGGGCGACTGATCCACCCTCTGCCGCAGGGTTCGCGTCCTCAGCCCCGCACCAGGCCCCAGCGGGCGGCGAGTTGCGCGAGCTCGGCGCTCGTGCGCACCCCGAGCTTGGCGCGGATGCGGGTGCCGTAGCCGGCTACGGTCTTGTAGCCAAGCGATAGCCGCGCGGCGATGGCGTCCAGGGAATGCCCGCCGGCGTGGAGGCAGAAGATTTCGAACTCGCGGATGGACAGGCCCTCCAGCGCGGCCGTGGCCGGGTGTTGCCCGTTCAGGGCGAGGTCGCGGGCGGTCGTCGTGTCGAGATAGCGCCCGCCGCCGGCGACGGTCTCCACCGCCGCCGGCAACTCGTCGCGCAGGCGCGTTTCGCGCAGATAGCCGCGCACACCAAGCTGCAGCACCCGATCCCGCCGAATCCCCTCGTGTTCGCGCCCGACCAGGACCAGCGCGGCGCGTGGTTGGCGCTGCAGCAGGCGATGGGCCGTCTCGGCCCCACTGATCCCGGGCAGGTCGAGGTGCAGGATAACGACATCCGGACGTAGCCGGAGGTAGTCACGGCAGGCCTCCTCGCCCGAGTAGTGTTCACCAGCGGCCGACACCGCATAGCGTGCGCGCAGTGTCTCCAGCATCAGATGGCGCAGCGAGGCGCGGGCGTCCACCAGCAGGACGCGCAGCGCGGTGATGTGGTCGAGGCCGGGGTCGCCAGGTGAGATTTCTGGTGGGCGGTCTGGATCGGGGCTCAAGGGGCTCGGGGTGATCGTCGGGGACTGCGGGCGGCAGACCGGGGCCCGAGCAGACCGGGGCCTGAGCGGGTGGCCGACCGGAGGGCTGAAGAGGTTGGCCCGGATGGATGGCGGCCCTGGCGGGGCCGGGCAGCGCGGTGGCTGGTACGGCGGCCGCTGGCGGCCTCCATCTCCGGTCTCCATCACTCGGCTGCTGCTGCCTAGTTTTGCGTAAGCACGTCGGGAAGGCTTCCCGGAGATCGTGTGCGATGTGCCCCAGCGGCTGGCCCGGATGCGCGTGTCGCACCAATGGCCCGTGTTCTGGTCACAGGCTCACCGTGCCGTGGGAACCCGCGTCGATGGGGCGATGGCTTCGGCAGGACTTGAGTTCCCCGCCCCAAGACCGCATATCCTTCTGCGCCCGCTGGCCTTTGCCACCGGCACGACCCACTCGCCACCCGGAGTTTCGATGATGATGCAACGCGTCTTTCTCTTCCTCGCCACCAATCTTGCCGTGCTCCTTGTGCTCGGTGTGGTCACGCGCGTCACCGGTCTCGATCTCCTGATCGACCCCCGCGGAGGCAACCTCACCGGCCTGCTCGTCGTAGCGGGCATCGTCGGCATGACCGGTTCCTTCATCTCGCTCGCCCTCTCCAAGACCATGGCGAAGATGTCCACCGGCGCCAAGGTCATCTCGGAGCCACGGAGCGAGGTCGAGCGCTGGTTGGTCACGACCGTGCGTGAGCAGGCCCGCAAGGCCGGGATCGGCATGCCCGAGGTGGCTGTTTATCAGTCACCCGACATGAACGCCTTCGCCACCGGCATGAGTCGGAACGCCGCGCTGGTCGCGGTCAGCACCGGGCTCTTGGAGGGCATGTCCCGCGACGAGGTCGAGGGAGTGCTGGCGCATGAGGTCGCGCACGTCGCCAATGGCGACATGATCACGCTCTCGCTGCTGCAGGGTGTGCTCAACACCTTCGTGTTCTTCTTCGCCCGCATTGCCGGCGCCCTCATCGACAACGCCCTGCGTCCGCAGCGGGACGACGGCGCTGCCCAGGGCCCCGGGATCGGCTACTGGGTGGCGGTCATGGCGGCCGAGGTCGTCTTCGGCCTGCTCGCCAGCATCATCGTCATGTGGTTCTCCCGGCGCCGGGAGTTCGCCGCTGACGCCGGTGGTGCGGCCCTGGCCGGACACCCACGCATGATCTCGGCGCTCGAGCGTCTGGCGGGCGATCGCGTCCCACCGAGCCTGCCGGAGGGCATGCAGGCCTTCGGCATCGCCGGTGGTCGGACGAGCCTCTTCGCGCGCCTGTTCATGACGCACCCGCCGCTCGAAGAGCGTATTGCGGCCCTGCGTACGGCGGCTCGTCAGGGTCCGGTGGGGCTACGCCGCGGCTGAGGCTGGCCGCGGGATGACGGGAGTCTGGCCCCGGATGGGCAGCTCGGTCTTGCGAGCACGTCCGGGGCCGGTCCCGGACCTCAGCGCGTCGCCATCCGAGGGGCTGCCACGGCCTCGTCGAAATCTTCTTCGTCGATGCGGATCAACTCACCGCCCGGCGCTGCGTCGCTCTCGATCGTCCCGGCAGGTTGATCCAGGGCGGCAAAGCCCTCGTCGCCCAGTGCCTCCAGTTGGGCCGCCAGGGCATCGAGGTCGACGTCCGGCGGTGCCAGCGCGTCTGCCTCCGCGTCATTTTCGGCGCCGTCTGCAAGCGCAGGCCGGGCGTCGGCCTGGTTGGCTGACGAGGTGGCTGTGACTGCCCGGAGCGGGGCTGTCGGCGCTGCCTCACGGGCGGGATCCGCGCCCTGCGCGGCACCCTTGTCCGCCGCCTGCCGCTCGAAGGCGGCGCGATATTCCTGATCGAGCACATCGAATGCCTCGCGCGTGTCGGCGAGTTCCTGCACCAGTTCCTGCCTCGCCTCGAGGTTTGCGGCCAGCTCGTTTGCGAGTGCGTCGCGCGTCTCCCGCAATTCGACGTTCTGTTCCAGGATCTCGGGGTTGGGATCCTCGGGCGGAACCGAGCGCTGGCCAGCCTCGACCGCGGCCTCGGTCAGGGCCTGCACGGCGGAGGGCAGGCGTGAGGGGTTGGTGTCCCCTCGCTGTCTGAGGCTCTCGGCCACGGCCAGCAGCAGCGCCCGCTCACGCTCGAGGCAGACCTTCACGGCCTCATCCAGGGCCTCGGCTGGACAACGATCTCCCAGCAATTGGCTGATCTCGCCGCCACGTTGCTTCTGCGCCCGTTCCATCTGGCCAACCAGACGATCGACGGTGCCGGCAAGGGCCCGCTGCCGTCGCCACGTCCACAGGCCGAGGACGATGAGGGCGACAATCAGGCCGGCTGAGACCTCGAGCGAGAGGATGA
>DNIF01000237.1 GCA_003485715.1 Gammaproteobacteria bacterium | reverse complement strand
CTGGATTCGGGCCCGATCGGCCGTGCCCCGAAGCTGAATCGTTCGGGGCACCGAGAGTCGGTCCCGCAGACAAAGTGCGGCAGTATAAGGAGCCCGTGTGACGACTGAAACCACACCCGCCTTCATCGAACGCCCGGACCTGGCCCGGATCGCGGCCGTCATCCCCCTCGATGCCCCAGACCCGGCCCATCGCTGGGCGGACGTGCTGACCGCCGACGGCGCAGCCTTCCGTAGCCTCTGCCACACACTCAGCGGCTGGCTCGGCGGCCCGTTCGGGCGACCTGTGCTGCAGGCACTGGCCGTGCTGCTATTGCGGGCGGGCTGGAGTCTGCCCTCACGTCTGCACGCGGACGCCGCCTTCCTCGCCCGGGCCAGCGGCTCACTCACGGCCGCCGAGTTTGCGCTGATGCAATGGCAGTACGTGCTCGTGACCCGCGTCCAGGCGGCGGGGCTCTCGGCCGGATGTGTGGTGACCGCCAGTTGGTCGCACACCGCAGGCGGGTGGCGAATGCTCCGCAACCTCGATTGGGCTCGCGGCCGGCTACGCGCAATCTTTGCCGCGGCCACCCGCCACTACCTCACCATGGGTCCGGACGGTGTACCTCAAGCTGCCCTCATCGGCTTCCCCGGGATGCTCGGGGCCGTGACCGGTGTCCGCCTGCGACCGGACGGGCTGCCGGCCTGGGCCGTCGCCCTGAACTCGGCACCCTGGCGGGGTCTTGCCATCGGTGGTGGGGAGGAACCGACCCTGCTGCTGGCCGATCTGCTCGCCGGTCCCGCGACAGACTGGCAGCAGGCGCGAACCAGGTTGCTCGCCACCCGCGTCGCGGCGCCCGCCCTCATCACCCTCATCGGCCGCACCCCGGAGGAGGCCTCCGTTTTCGCCTACGCGCCGGGCCGCCTGCCGCTCGAACGACGCGCCGAGGACGGCCTGCTCGTGGTCGCCAATCACTTCGATGAAGACGGCCCGCTCGCGCGTTGGAACCCGAACCCGCGACGCGACAACCCATTGAGTGACAACCTCTTCCGGTCGAGTCGGGCGCGGGCGGCGGCGCTCTGTTCGGCGGCTGCGGGCGTGTCGGAGGAGTCCCGCAACGCGCGGCTACTGGCTGCCCATCAGGCTGAGCCGGTGCGTTGCGTGCGCAGCGTCCACCTGCTCGCCCTCGACCTCTACCGCCCCTGGCCCGCACTCAGGGTGTGGACGCCAGGCGACGCCTGAACATCGGGCAACCCGGCACTCACGAGGCAACCGGCCCGTCAGGCCGCAGTGCCTGCATCGGCCGATCCACCGCCGGCACGCCGCCGGACCGGCCAACGGCATGAGTAACCCGAGACTGTCACCAACGTTTACAGTCTGCGGCCGTTTTTTCATGGTTTCGTAACAGTGCGAGGGGAATACTTCGCCCCACTGCAGTTCATGCCGCAGTGCGGCCTTCCCCCAACCGGAGCTCACCACATGGATCGTCTCTTCTCCCGCCTCGTGTGGCTGTGTGACTGGGCTGGTGTCTTCGCCCTGATTTGCGCCACCGGCAGCCTCGCCCTGCATTTCTGGTTCGACGGGGCCATCACCGGGGCCATCTTCCTCTTCGGCGTGTTTCGCTGGCTTACGCTGGCCATACTCGCGCTGTCCGCTGGGCGGGTCATCGAACTCAGCGCACTGGCACTGACCGGTCTCGATTTGCAGGCCGCACCCGCGATGGCAACGCCTGAGGCCGGGGTCCCGGCCTCCCAACCGGCCTCGAATCGCGCAGCCGCCTGAGGCCCTGCCCGCAGGCGCCCCGCAAGCAGGCCCCCACGCCAGACCGTCACCCGCGCGCCATCCCGTCATCCCCGCGCAGGCGGGGATGACGGGATGCGCCTTGAAGCCTCTTCTCCCTGCGGCAAGGGGCGTCGCCCCCTCCTCGGCCTGCCGACGACCTAGAATTTCAGCCAGGCCGCCACTTCGAAGGTCCGCGGGGCACCGAGGAGGAACATCGGCGTGGGGTCGGCCCACTCGATGTAGGCATCATCAGTCAGGTTGAGTACCCGCAACGTCAGGTTGGCATTGCGGCTGGCCTGCCAGGAAAGCTGGGTGTCGAAGCGGGCGTAGGCGACCACTGGAACGGTATTGGCCGGATCGGCGAAGCGCTCACCCACGTAACGGGTGGCGAACATCCACTCGGCCTGCGGGTGGAAGTGCCAGGTGAGCCAGGTATTCGCGACCCACTCGGCCACGTTCGCGGGCCGATTGCCCGCCCGCGAGATGGCCACATCCCGCCCGGCGATACGGACATTCTCGTTGAACTCGTCGAAGGTCGCGTCCACCCAGGCCATGTTGCCCTGCACGCTCCACTCGGGCGTGACGCGCAGCCCCGCATTGGCCTCCACACCGCGCGAGGACTGCGCCCCGATCGGCAGGGCCAGCAGCGGATCGTTCGGGTCGCGCGTGACCAGATTCTGCCGTTCGAGGTAGAAGCCGGCGACGGTGGCCGAGCCCCGGTTCTGCCAGAAGTCGAATTTGCTGCCGATCTCGAACTGCCGGCCGGTCGTGAGACCAAAATCGCGGATGTTGCGGAAATTGGTGGTGGTCAGGATGCCCGCAGGTGGATCGGCGGCTGTGCTGTACTGGGCGTAGAGGTTGAAATCCGGCGCGATGTCGTACATCAGTCCCAGGCGCCAGGTGAGGGGCTGCCATTCGCGGTTGAAGGAGCGCTCCTGCGGATGCGCAAGTGGCGTTCCCGCGCGGAGATTGTCCGAGTCGAGCTTGATGTCATCGAAGCGCAACCCACTCACGAGATTCAATCCCTCGAGCAGCGTCAGGCGATTTTCCGCGAACAGCGCCGTGGTCATGAGGGTGTTGCGGCGATCGGCGATGGGCCCGGTGGCACGCGCAAAATCGAAGTACGTCCCCGGCGTGAAGTTGAATGGGTCGATGCTGTCGACCGGCAGGCCACTCTCGAGGCTTGGTGATCGCGTCTGCTGGTTGAAGGTCACGTCCACGCCAGCCGACCAGAGCGACGCGAAGCGCCAGAGCGCGCCTTCATGGGCGAGTTCGAGCCGGTTGCCGACCATGAACTGCTCGTGGTCGGTGGCGAAGGAGGCGCGGCGATCGATGCGGGTGTTGGCGGCATTCCAACGGTAGATCTCGACGTTCCGCCATTGCCGACTCGCGTCGTAGTAGTAGGCCGTATTGGTGATGCGCGTGCGCTCGGCCAGGCGGTACTCGAGTACATCACGCACCCACAGGACCTGCTGATCGAACACCGAGTCGCGGGCGTTGAAGTTGAGGAAGCGCGTGCGCTCGTCGAAACGGCCCGCAGTGACGGGATTCAGCAGCGGCGTACCCCAGTAGGCCTCGCGATCCTCGCGCTGGTATTCGATGGCAATGGTGTGCGAAAGGCGTGCAGTCAGATCGCTCAGCAGTGAGGCCGAGAACACGCCGGAATCGTGCTCGGTCTCGTCGACGAAGCCCTGCGAACCTTTGTAGGCCGCGTCCACTTGCACCCAGTTGTCCGATTCTCCAACGCGACCGCCGTAGCCGTAGGCGACGCGGCGATTGAGGAAAGAGCCAAGGAGCAGCAGCGCATCATGGCCCTGGCGCTCCCGATTGGCGGTCTTGCTCACATAGTTGATCGAGCCGCCGACTGCCCCCTGCCCGTAGAGAAAGGTGGAGGGTCCGCCGAGCACTTCGATACGGTCCGTGAGCCAGTTGTCGATGGGGCGCGCGGCGACCACGTCGTACTGCACCGTCAGGCCATTGAACAACTGCGTGATCTGCGAACCACAGAAGCCGCGCATGCAGACACTGCCGGCCGAGCC
>DNIF01000210.1 GCA_003485715.1 Gammaproteobacteria bacterium | reverse complement strand
ATTCCCGGCATCCAGCAGATCATCCACCACGAGCACCGTGCGTCCGCTGAGGTCGCTGCGCGGCAGGTGCAACCATTCCACCTCATGCCCGCGCGTCCCGCCGCGATACCGCGTGGCATGGACGTAGTCCACTTCGAGCGGGAAGTGCAGGCGCTCGAGCAGCATGCCGAGCGGTTGTGCGCCACCGACCATGCAGGCGACCAGCAACGGACGGTCGGGGGCCACGGCGCGGGCGATGGCGTCGGCCCAGACATCAACGGCCGATGCCACCTCGGTGGGGCTGAAAAGCCGTTCGCAGGTGGCGAGGATTGCGCCGGGGTCGATTGCGGTCGTGGACTTCATGAGGACTTGCCGGTGGCCCTGGCCAGACTGCGGCGACCGGCCCAGTGCCAGGCGAACTGCCGTGCCGTACGACCGCTGCGGGATCCGTGTTCCAGGGCGAAACGCAAGGCCTCCACGCGCCAGACCCCATCGTCCGCCGGCTCGCCCTCCCGCGCGAGCCAATGCCGCACGATCTCGAGATAGGCGGATTGATCGAAGGGATGGAAGGCCAGCCAGAGTCCGAAGCGCTCGGACAGGGAAAGCCGCTCCTCGACCCCTTCGGCGAAGTGGATCTCGGTGGCCGTGACCTGCACGCCCTGATTGTCGCTGGCCGGCTCGGGGAGCAGATGGCGCCGGTTCGAGGTGGCGTAGAGGATGGTGTTGCCCGGCAGGCCGGAGACGGAGCCGTCCAGTGTGGACTTCAGCGCCTTGTAGCCGGGGTCACCCAGCTCGAAGGCGAGGTCGTCGCAATAGAGCACGAAGCGGCGCTCCTCGCGAGCAAGCCGATCGAGGATTGCCGGCAAGGCGAAAAGCGCATCACGCGGCACTTCGACGATGCGAAGGCCCGCACCGACGGCGGCCACCACCGCCCGCACGAGGGTGGATTTGCCGGTGCCGCGCGGCCCCCACAGCAGGGCGTGGTTGGCCGGCAGCCCGGCAGCGAACTGCCGGGTATTGGCGAGCAGCGCGGCCTTCGGCCGGTCCACACCCAGCAGATCGTCGATGGCGGGCGGGCTGTGCACCGCCACGGCGGCCAGATGTCCGCCGCGCGCGTTGGCCTGCCAGCGGGCAGCCGCTGTCTCTGCCCAGTCGATCTGCGGTTCGGGTTCGGGCAACAGGGACTCGATCCGGCCGAGCACACGCTCCAGACGATCGACGAGGGAAGGCGGTAGCATGCCGTGGATTCTGCCACGAAGCGTTCCGATGCGGCATGCGTCCTGCGAGGCCAGGGATCTCCTCGACGACGGTCTCGCCGCTGATGGCGGGTCGCCCGCTTCCGATTGACTGACCCCGACGGCCCTGCTGCCACGGACTCAGAGCATGCGATTCAGATGCTCCTCGATGGTGCGCTTGTACTGCAGCAACTGGCCGATCGACAGGAGATCCTGATTCCCTTTGCCGCCGCCACGCAGTTCGACATCGGTGATGTAGAGCGGATAGCGGGCCTGGGATCGCCTAAGCTCGCGTACCCGGGCAGCGACTTCGAAGAACAGCCGGTTGCCATGTTCGAGGCTGGAGAACTCTCGCTCGCCACACACGATGGTGTACTCGCGGCGGCTGTGCGCCGATGGCTGGTGCAGCAGCACCTTCAGTTCGAGGTAGGGCTTGTCGGAATTGAAGTGCAGTTGCTCCAGGCGAGTCAGTCGGCGGCCATCCGGCGGTGCGGGCGGGCGCAGGGCATAGCATTCCACGGGCACGGGCGCCTGCCCGTCTGCAAGCGCCCGACGGCGAGTCACGGTGCGGAAGAAGCGCTGCATGTGCTCGATCAGCGCATCGCGGTTGTCCGAACGCAATTGCTGGTGGAACAGCCCGCCCAACTCGTCGACCACGTAGACGTCGCACTCGTCGCCCTGACCACCCACGATCATCTGGATCACATCAGGCCGGTTTGCCTGCATGAGCAGAGAGAGCGGGTCACCGGGGATAGTCTGCGGATCGAAGATCGTGCGGCGAAATTCATGCAGGGGACGTGCGAGCAGACGCAGCAGCGCCAACCGGTCTTCGGCGATCTCCCCCCGGACCTCGCCATCCTCGCAATGCAGCACGTAGAAACTGCCAGCCACCTCCACGACGAATCGGCGCTGTTCCGGTGCTTCGGCGAAGCAGCGGAAGAGCTCGAACACCACCGCCTGCACGCGCCGCTGAATGGTGGACGCGTAGCTGCCGCCGACCACATGCACGGTCGGCACGGCAGTCGGACGCGTGCGTGTCATCCAGCGCACCAGCTCGGTCAGGCAGTCGAGCAGGGCGTTCGGCCCGCCGTAACGATGGACATAGGCCTCGCCCCAGGAGGTGGACAGCACGAGGTCGAAGATGCGGGCCAGATTGATATGCAGGCCGCCAAACGAGAACGCGTTGTTCCGATCACTGGCCAGACACTGCCCCTCGCGCAACTGGCCAGCGAGCGGGTCGAAGCCCACGTTGACGAACAGGGCAGCGGCACGCAGCGTCTGCGGCGCTGCAAGCTCCGCGGCATCCGATTCGTGCAACTGGCCGGCTGGGAAGATCTCTTCGGCCACCTCCAGAATCTGGCGTGCCTCGCGCGGGGTGGCCAGATTGGCGGCAGACAGCACCGTAAGCACGCTGTGCCGGGCCACCAGACCATTCACATGACACCACACCAGGGCGTCGACCAGGCCGGGGCTGCGGCGCACCGGGCTGACGCTGCCGAGGTCATCCGGTAGCACGCGCTCGAGGAAGCTGAGCCAGCGCTCCTCGCCGTCGGCCTGAAACTGCTGATGGAACGAAAGCCGCTCCTCCACGATGCTGCGCGTGATGCCACGGTTCAGCACCTCGAGCTTGCCCGGTCGGCGCTCGAAGGCGGCGTGGAGCTTGCGCCCCAGCGCCGTGAGATCGGTCTGCGTGATGCTGAGTGCCTCGCCTCGCTCGCGGGCGAAACCGGAGATCGCCCGGTAGCTGGTGGTGATCGCCGAGATGAGGGCGCGCGCCTCGTCCTGCACGTTGTGGAAGCGCCAGTTGGTCTGGTTGTCGAGCAGCAACACCTGTCCTGAATCCCAGCCCCACTCCTGCACGAGCCTTTGCATGGCACTGCGTCGCCAGTCGTCGCGGCGGCCTTCGGGGGGGCGGCTCAGGGCAACGCCGACCTTGAGGTAGAAGCAGCGGCGTGCGAGTTCTATCCGGCCACGATCGCCGCGCGCCTGCAGGTACGCCTCTACCTTGCGGTACATGCGCAGGTAGGGATCCAGATCATCGAGATCGGTCTGCCCGCCGAGTACTGCGCGCTTGAATTGATGACAGAGCAGGTCGCAGTCGGGGAATTCCGCCGCGTAGGCCTCCATCAACAGCAGCTTGAGCACCGATTTGTAGGGCGCGCCGAGCGATTTGTAGATCTGCCAGATGGCGGCACCGAAGAATTCCCGGCCGGGTATGTCGGCGAGGTTGCCGAAATCGGCGAGGTCCGCGTTCTGCATGGGGGGAGTGCTGTGGAACACGCCATCGGCGCCGCAGCAGGCCCAGTACGGCAACTGCCCGGCGAGAAGCAGGCCCGAACGATAGAATTCGTCCAACAACAGGTAATGCTGGGAGCTGCCCGAGCTCTCCCGGGAGAGGTCGCTGCCGCTCCCGTCGGCGAATTCCTGGGGGCAGAAGACGAAGCAATGCAGTTCCACGCCGAGGTCGGCGGCCCAGCGCTCGATGGCGGTTGCCTTGGCAGCGAGCAGGCGGCGTCGTTCCGGCGAAAGCCCCTTGGGGTGGCAGACCCAGACATCGAAATCAGACGCAGGTGTCTGCGCGATGCTGCCAATGGATCCCATCAGGTAAAGCCCGACGATGTCGTAGCTCTGCAGGGCGCGACGCACGAAGCGGTGGTGGCGCGTCAGGCGATTCGCGGCCGTCAGTGCGGTGCCGTCTGGCGTGTAGCCCATGATGCCGAGCGGCACGGGCCCCTCGGCATGGCCAGGCAAGTGCGGGTGATTGGTATGGAAAAGGTAAGGCAGGACGTCCAGCACGTCGCGCTGGCGCCGTTCCAGGAGCTCACGAGCCCGCCGCAGACGCTCCCGGTTGATGAGCAGGAAGCGTTCGGCGGGGCGTAGATCGGTCTGGGGTGCCGGCATGGCACTCGGAATCTGGGCATGCATCAGCGACTGCTATCGGCTTGAACACGCGTGCCTTAAGTCGGGGGCAGGTCTGCCGGGCCAAGTCCGGGATGCCTTCTTTTGCGGTTGCTCCCGGCGGTACGGGGAGTCGGGCCGCGCCAGCTGCCTGCCCGCGGCAGTGCCGCCCGGAGGTGCCGCTTGGCGCCTTTCGCAGGGGTGCCCCCTTTTGCTACTTTTGTGCATATTGTCCTGACCGGAGTCTGCCGGTTGCGTGGTCGGCCGTTCACCCCACCGGTGCGGCGGCCCGCAGGCCGCAGACTCCGTCGCTGCAACTGCATTTGCCGTCGGTCGGCCCCTTACCCTCTGGTGCATGCCGGCAGACCCCGACCGGGGTCATCCGGGCGGAATCGGTGTGCCCCTTTTGCGGGCGTCTGCCGATTGCCCCGGCACCGCCACCCGCGATCGGGCAGCGGTAGCGAAACTCCCCCGCGTCCGATGACTGCGCGTATCGGGTTTGGGGCCTGCGTCATCGATTCACGCTTTTTGCATCCATCCGCAAATCCTCGAGGAGATACACGCGCCATGACCGACTCCACCCAGGGCTTCCAGTCCGGTATGACTATCGCAGGCTTCGATCCGGAGCTTGCCCAGGCCATCACCAGCGAGCGCCAGCGCCAGGAAGAACATATCGAGCTGATTGCCTCGGAGAACTACACGAGCCCCCGCGTCCTCGAGGCGCAGGGTAGTGTGCTCACCAACAAGTACGCCGAGGGCTATCCGGGCAAGCGCTACTACGGCGGCTGCGAATTCGTGGACGTCGCCGAGCAGCTCGCCATCGATCGGGCGAAGGCCTTGTTCGGTGCCGACTACGCCAACGTCCAGCCGCACTCCGGCTCGCAGGCCAACGGCGCCGTCTTCCTCGCGCTGCTGCAACCGGGCGATACCATCATGGGCATGAGTCTCGCCCACGGCGGTCACCTCACCCACGGTGCCCACGTGAACTTCTCCGGCAAACAGTACAAGGCCGTGCAGTACGGGCTGAATACCGACACCGGCGAGATCGACTACGACGCCGCCGAGCAACTCGCCCTGGAGCACAAGCCGAAACTCGTCATCACCGGTTTCTCGGCCTATTCGCGCGTGCTCGACTGGGCGCGCTTCCGTGCCATCGCCGACAAGGTGGGCGCCTACATGCTCGCCGATATGGCCCACGTGGCCGGTCTGGTTGCCGCCGGCATCTACCCAAGCCCAGTGCAGATCGCCGATGTCACCACCACCACGACCCACAAGACCCTGCGCGGCCCGCGCAGCGGCCTCATCCTCGCGAAGAAGAACGAGGAGATCGAGAAGAAGCTGCAGGGCGCCGTGTTCCCGGGCATCCAGGGCGGCCCGCTGATGCACGTCATTGCCGCCAAGGCCGTGGCCTTCAAGGAGGCCATGCAACCGGAGTTCACCGCCTACCAGAAGCAGACGGTGGCCAATGCCCGAACCATGGCCAACACCCTCATCGGTCGCGGCTTCAAGATCGTCTCCGGTGGCACTGACAACCACCTCTTCCTGGTCGATCTGGTCGACAAGGGGGTTACCGGCAAGGCGGCCGACGCGGCGCTAGGCGAGGCCTTCATCACGGTGAACAAGAACGCCGTGCCGAACGATCCCCAATCGCCCTTCGTGACCAGCGGCATCCGCATCGGCTCTCCGGCCATCACCACCCGCGGTTTCGGCGAGGCCGAGTGTGTACAGCTCGCCAACTGGATCGCGGATGTCATCGAGAACATCGGCAACGAGGCAAAGATCCTGGCAGTGCGTGAGCAGG
>DNIF01000068.1 GCA_003485715.1 Gammaproteobacteria bacterium | reverse complement strand
TCGGTCGAGCCCGAGTCGAGCACATGCACGTCGGCAAACCCTTCCAGTGAAGCGAGACATTCCGGAAGGTTGCGCTCTTCGTTGAGCGTCAGTACGACGACAGAGCAGGGCGGACTTGACGGAAGCACACGGGGATCCTCAGAGCGGAGTCTCATGGGGTCGCGATGGTAGGGGGGCACTCCGGTGGGCGCCACCTTCTGTGGCCCGTTTTCTTCAGTGATTGCCTTGCTGCAACCGACACGCAGCCTGCGCGGTACTCCGACCGGCCCGCCCGCGCCAGTGCCCTTCTTGTAGACTGCCGCCGTCCGTCAGCCGAGGAGCCTCAACCCGTGCCCCCCGTTCTCTGCCTCGTTGCGGGCGCTCGCCCGAACTTCATGAAGATTGCCCCCGTGATCCGCGCCCTCGAGGCCAGCGGCGGCCAGCTAGGCTACCGCCTGGTTCACACGGGCCAGCATTACGATGCCGACATGAGCGATGTCTTTTTCAGCGACCTCGGGATCCCCAAGCCGCACCATGCGCTTGGCTGTGGTGGCGGCAGTCACGCCGAGCAGACGGCGCGCATCATGACGGCCTTCGAGACACTTTGCGGCCACGAACGCCCGGACATGGTGCTGGTGGTGGGGGATGTGAACTCCACCCTGGCCTGCTCGATCGTGGCGAAGAAGCTCTGCATCCCGGTGGCGCACATCGAGGCCGGGCTGCGGAGCGGCGACATGACGATGCCGGAGGAGGTCAACCGGGTCGTCACCGATGCGATCTCGGATCTCTATTTCGTGACCGAGCCGAGCGGGGAGGCCAATCTTCTCGCCGAAGGCCGGCCGCGCGAACGCATCCACTTCGTCGGCCACGTGATGATCGACAACCTGCTGCATGAACTGGCGCGGCTGGACGAGCCGTGCGCCGAGGTGAAGGCGCTGCTCGGGCGGGCGGGGCCGGAGTACGGCGTCGTTACCCTGCACCGCCCGGCGAACGTGGACGACCCAGCCACCCTTCATCGCATTCTCGCGGCCCTGGAGGAGATCGCCTCGACCCTGCCGCTCATCTTCCCGGTACACCCGCGCACCCGCCTCGCCATGGAGGGTAGCGGCCGGCCCGTGCCCCCCGGACTCATCACCTGTCCGCCCTTGGGCTACCGGGATTTCCTCTCGATCTGGCCGCAGGCACGGGTGGTACTGACGGATTCCGGCGGATTGCAGGAAGAGACCACTGCGCTTGGCGTACCCTGCGTGACGCTACGCGAGAACACCGAGCGACCCATCACCCTCAGCGAGGGCACCAACACCCTGGTGGGCAGCGATCCCGTGCAGATCCTCGCGGCCACGCGCCAGGCCCTGGCCGCGACGGCACCGGCCGGTGCACGCCCGCGACCGGCACTGTGGGATGGCCGGGCAGCCGAGCGGATTGTCGATGTGCTGAAGAACTGGGCCAGGTCGTGAAGGCCGGCTCGATGAACTGGTGGCGGCAGCGCGGCGTAGCGGCGTAAGCGAACGTGTGAGCAAGTGCATGAGCAGACAATCAAGGGGAGGCCCGCAGCAATGACCAGCCCAGATGTTGCCGAGCAGATCCGCATCCAGCGCGAGTACTACGCCCAGACGGCACAGTCCTACGACGCGATGCGGAGCGAGGAGGAGGCAGCCTTCGCGCTCGCCACCGGGTTTCTCTGTGGTGTCGCACCCACGCTCGGTGTGACGTCCATCCTGGACGTGGGTGCCGGCACCGGTGCCACGACGATGAAGCTGCGAGATCGGCTGCCTGGCGTGCGCGTCGTTGGCCTGGAGCCGGTGCAGGAGTTGCGCGAGGTGGGTCATCGCCGCGGGCTTGGCCCGGAGGAGCTGATCGAGGGCGACGCCACCCGGCTGGCGTACCCCGACGGTGCCTTCGATCTGGTCTGCGAGTTCGGCGCGCTGCATCACATCCCCGATCCTGCGCAGGCCGTGCGCGAGATGGTGCGTGTCGCCCGCAAGGCCGTGTTCATCTGTGATGTGAACAACTTCGGGCAGGGCGGGGTAGTGGCGCGGCGGGTGAAGCAGTTGGCAAACACCCTCGGGCTCTGGCCGCTCCTGGACTACATCAAGACTCGTGGCCGGGGCTATTCCATCTGCGAGGGAGACGGCCTGTTCTATTCCTACTCGGTGTTCAACAACCTGCGTGAACTCCGCGCCGGCTGCAGCAGCCTGCACTTCATGAACTCGAACGACGCAGGGCCGGATCTCTACCGCACCGCCCCTGGCGCCATCGTGCTCGGCATCAAGCGACCGGCAGGGTGAGGTTGGCCGGGTTACGCATCGCCCGTTCAGGGTAGCCCTTGGGTAGGCGATGACGTTGCGCGCCGTCCGGACGCCGCTACTGAGCGCCGCGGATGTCCTGCCCCAGCACGCGATGGTGCGGCTCTTTTTCCGCCACGATATGGCTTCAGGCTGCGCAGGTCAGTCACCGTGGCGTCACCCGGGAGCGTGGGTCAGGTCGCATGGACGGGGCAGGGTGTCACGGCTGGGCGCGCCTGGTCAGCCATCGCTGGCTTGGCATGCAACGTCTGTCTTGCGAATTTCAACCACGACCACGCCAAAGCCATGCGGGTACATTCTGTCAACAGCGAAGCAAAGCACCCACGACGCACAACTGCGGTAGCTCCGCCAGGGGCAGGGGTGCCAGCTTGTGGGATGGCCAGCCACGCATCGCCCGGCTGAACAGCTTCACGAGGATATCGGGTCGGGCGTATGCGCAAGGCGCGACTTGGCAATCACAGGATTGGACAGTCCAGCGCCCGAAGCTATGCTTCCGCATATACTCTTGCTGGCCGGTGGGGGAATGCGCCATGACCGAGGTCCGGAAAGCGAAGTTGTTCAAGAACGGGGCCAGTCAGGCGGTGCGTCTGCCTGCCGACTTCCGCTTCGAGGGCGAGGAGGTGTTCGTGACCCGCGATGAGGCGACCGGTGATGTGGTCCTGTCGACCCGACCGGGCGCGCGGGCTTGGTTCGCATTCTTTGCACTGCTGCGTGCCGTCGACGTGCCCGACAGCTTCATGGGTGAGCGCCCAATGAACACCATGCCACCCGATCACGGAATGTTTGATGACGCGGCGGGGCCACAGCACCGGG
>DNIF01000069.1 GCA_003485715.1 Gammaproteobacteria bacterium | reverse complement strand
TGGCTGGCGTGCGAGCAGTGGGGGCCGCAGGCCTGCCCGGACCTGATCACCATGGCCAAGTCGCTGGCCGGCGGTTTTCCGCTGGCCGCCGTGATCGGCCGCGCCGAACTGATGGACGCCCCCGCCCCCGGCGGCTTGGGCGGCACCTACGCCGGGCATCCGCTGGCCTGCGCCGCCGCGCTGGCGGTGCTCGAGGTGTTCGAGCAGGAACGGTTGTTGCTGCGCGCGCAGACCATGGGCGAGCGGCTGCGCGCTGGCTTGCTGGCACTGGCGGCGCAGCACCCCGAAATCGGCGACGTGCGCGGCCTCGGGGCCATGCTGGCAATCGAGCTGTTTCAGCGCGGCCCAGAGCCCGCCGACCCCCGTTCGCCCCGCCCGCTACAGCCCGACCCGGAGCTGACCCGACGCATCTGCGCCGAGGCGCTGCAACGCGGCCTGGTGTTGCTCTCGTGCGGTCTGTACGCCAACGTGATCCGTATCCTGCTGCCGCTGACCGCCTCCGACGCCCTGCTCGACGAAGGGCTGGCGCTGCTGGGCGCGGCGCTGGCGGCGGCCAAGGTCACAGCGCCGCAGTGACTGACTGGGAAAAGGTTCCATGCACCTCTCTCAGCTTCGGCGCGGCAACGTGAGCGTTGCCTCCAGACCGCCTCCAGCCGCGTTGCGCAAGACGATATCCCCGCCGTGTGCGCGGGCGATGTTGCGTGCGATGCCCAGACCCAGTCCGGTGCCACCCGTGTCGCGGCTGCGGGAGGCTTCGAGCCGGTAAAACGGATCGAACACGCGCTCGAGCTCATGCTCCGGCATCCCCGGCCCATCGTCCCGGATGCAAATCTGCAACTGATCGGCTGCATCGACAACTTCGATCGTCGCCGACTTGCCATATTGCACCGCGTTGCCGACGAGATTGGAGAGGCAGCGCCTGAGCGCCTGCGGATGCCCGTGGTAAGGCGCCAGTACCCTGCCGACAATCGCAACCTGTCCGCCCAGCTCCCGCATGTCCTCCTGAACGCTTTCAAGCAGCGCCATGACATCGAGCGGGCGCGGCGGCTCGCGCGCCACAAGGCCGCGCATAAAATCGAGCGCGGCACTCACCATCGATTCCATTTCCTCGAGGTCCTTGACGAACTTGGCGCGCAATTGCGCGTCCTCGAGCAGTTCGGCGCGCAGCCGCAGGCGCGTGATCGGCGTCTTCAGGTCATGTGACATCGCGGCAAGCATGTGCGTGCGGTCGCGGATGAAGGTGGCGAGGCGCTGCTGCATGGTATTGAACGCTCGCGCCGCCCGGCTCACCTCAAGCGGGCCTGTCTCGTCGAGCGGCGGCCGCTCGATGTCGTTGCCGAGCGCCTCCGCAGCATCGGCCAGCGTCTTTAACGGCCGCGTGACCCAGCGCACCGCCAGCAGCGTCAGCGCGACCACGGCCAGCAGCAGCACGCCCAGACTGAGGAGCAGCCGGTACGGCCCGTCCGTGGTGTCCAGCGGCGGCCTCAAGTCGAACGTGACGAACGTGCCGTCCTTCAGCCGCGCCTGCACCACGAACGAGAGGCCGCGCGACGCGACACCCGGCCCGTGCATCATGCCGCGTCCGCCCATCATGCCGGGGCCGGATCCGGGACCGGATCCGGGGCCACCGTGCGCCTGGATCCAGGGCGCAGGCTGGCTGGTAACGTTGACGATGAGCGGCCACTCTTGGCCTAGAAAGCGCCGCAGCAGACCGGTCAAGCGCGCAGCAGCCTGCGCCGACTGCTCGTCTGCGTCCTGTGCCGCGCTGAGCGAGGGTTGCCTTAGCGAGATCCGCAACGTCGGCGAATCGATGACGGCCGCGATGCGCGCGCGCTCCGCCGGGGCGAGCGGATCGAGCAACTTCACGATGTCGGCAATGCGCTGCGCCGAGCGCATGCCGCCCATCTGCTGCATGAGCTGACCCCGCTCCTGCCAGTGGATCGCAAAGCTCGTGAGTTGCGCGACGACGAGGCCGGCCAGCAGCACCAGCACCATGCGGCTAAACAGTGAACGCGGCAGCCAGCGCGCCATCATTCCTGCTCGACTGGCACCGACAGCACGTAGCCCTCGCCACGCACTGTCTTGATGATCGTCGGCTCTTTCGCGTCCTCGCCCAGCCGGTGGCGCAGGCGGCTCACCTGCACGTCGATGCTGCGGTCGAATGGCGTGGCGTCACGCGAGAGCATGAGGTCGATCAACTGGTCGCGGTTGAGCACCCGGTTCGGGTGCGAAAGAAAGATGCGCAGCAGCCGGAACTCGGTGCCGCTCAACGCTACCACCACTCCCGTCGGTGACACCAGATTGCGCGCTGCCAAGTCGAGCGACCACCCGACGAAGCGTATCCTGCTCGCCGCCTCCGGCTGCAGGTTGTCCGGCAGCATTCGGCTGCGCCGCAGCACGCTCTTGATGCGGGCCAGCAGTTCGCGCGGATTGAACGGCTTGGCAAGATAGTCGTCGGCACCCATCTCGAGGCCGACGATGCGATCCGTTTCCTCGCCGCGCGCGGTGAGCATGACCACCGGAACGCCGGAGCGCACGCGCAGGTCGCGGCACAATGTCAGGCCGTCCTCGCCGGGCAGCATCAGATCCAGCACCACGATGCTCACACGGCCCGTCTCGAGCGCGGCCCGCATGCCCTTGCCATTGGCAACGGCGCTTACGCGGTAGCCGTTCTTCTCGAGATACTCGCGCAGGAGCGAGCGAATTTCAGCGTCGTCGTCGACGACAAGCACGTGGTCTGGAGTCATCATGGCTACTGTACAGCCGGTATCCAGGCGGCGATAGCCTGAAAGTTGTATCGCAGTGTAGCAAGCACGAGCGTACTCGGGTTGCGATACAAAAAAGCGGATCTGTGACAGATTGCCGTTACACGAAGGTGGTCAACTAAGGCTGCGGGTGGGTCGAAGGTTTTCGTGCAACGCAAACCGGGCCGAATCTGCAGACTCTGTTGACTACCAGGAGATCGATCATGAAAAACACTCGCAACATGTTGATTAGCATAGCAGCCGCCGTAGGCATGGCCGCGGCATCGGCAACGGTTTACGCCGGCC
>DNIF01000037.1 GCA_003485715.1 Gammaproteobacteria bacterium | reverse complement strand
GTAGCGGGCCGTCACCGCGCCCGTTGGCGAGATGAGCAGGCTGCGGTTGCGTAACTGCCCGTTCGGCTGACGCACGGCGATGCTGCCCGCCAGCAGCCACACCCCGTGCTCACGGGCAGCGGCCGTGGCCCAGGCGAGCACGGGGTGACTGTCTTCGGGGCAGGCACGCTCGCGCGCCTGCTCGTCGGTCGGGGTCATGAGGCCGCAATATTCCGGCAGGCAGATCCACGCTGCCCCGGCGCCACAGGCCCGCTTGAGGGCGTCGGAAAGATGCGCGAGGTTGCGGTCGAGATCGTCCTCGGCACAATGCTGGATCAAGGCAACGCGAAACGGGGGCATGGGGCGACTCGTCCTCGGAAGTGAAACCGCCTCGCTCAGACCGTCATCCCTGCCCCCGACGAGGACACTCGGGGGCAGGCGGCGGCGGAGAATCAATCCCTTCCCAAGCGACGACGGGACGACACTGGATTCCCGCCTGCGCGGGGATGACGACGAGAGCCGTCATCCCCGTGTGACTTCAGCCGGCCCCATGCACCGCTGCGGGCCCCACCACCACACCGTCCGCATCGGCGTAGAGGTAGTCACCCGGACGGATGGTCAAACCGCCGAAGCTCACCGGGATGTCCCGCTGCCCCTCGCCCCGCTTGACCGACTTGCGTGGGTGGGTGGCGAGCGCCTTGAGACCGATGGCGATACTGGCGATTGGGGCTGAATCGCGGATGGCACCGTAGACGACGGCACCCGCCCAGCCGTTCTTCGCGGCCAGTTCCGCCAGCAGATCGCCCACCAGCGCGCAGCGCAGGGATCCGCCGCCGTCCACCACCAGCACGCGTCCGGCACCCGGTTCCTCGAAGGCGGCACGCACCAGTGAGTTGTCCTCGAAGACCTTCAGCGTGGTGACCGGGCCGTGAAAGGCCTTGCAGCCGCCAAAATCGCGCAAGGCAAGCTCCAGCACCTGCAAGCCGGGGTGCTCGTCGGTCAGATCGGCGGTGGCGAGGCTCATGCGGGGGATCTCCCTTGGGCTGTGATGGACGGATATCGGGGCAAGGATCCGCTGACGATCCGGGCCGCGGATGATCTCAACTGCTGCGGCGTGCACGTCCCGCGGCGGCTGCGCGCGCCAGATGCGGGTAGAAGTCGGGCCGACGATCCCGGAAGAGGTCGTTACGTGCCGTGATGCCCTTGTCGCGGGCGAGGCGCGGGTCCACTTCCACCACTTCGAGGCGATTGGCCGAGCGCGTGGCCTTCGCCAGCAGCACGCCCCCCGGCGCCACGACCTGGCTCAGACCCGTGAAGCGCAGCTCACCGTGTGGACGGACATCCTTGCCATGGCGGTTGGCGGTAATGGCATACACGCGGTTCTCGATGCAGCGGGTCAGCATGGCCTGCTGGCAGAAGCCGGGCAGCACGAGATTGGCCGGCTGACAGATGACCTCCGCGCCCTGCAGGGCCAGTTCACGCACGACCTCGGGAAAGGCCCAGTCGAAGCAGACGATTAGGCCGAGCTTCACGCCACGCACCTTCTGTACGCTGAGCGGCGTATCGCCCGGATCGAAATAGCGCTTTTCCTCGTTGAACAGGTGCAGCTTGCGGTAGATGTGCAGGACTCCGCGTGGCCCGATGAGCAGCGCGGAGTTGTAGACGGCACGCCCGGCGCGCTCCGCGAAACCCGTCACCAGGTGACTGCGATGGCGGCGACACCAGTCACTCAAGGCCGCAACGGTGGGCGAGTTGGCCGGATCCTCGGCGAGGGTGAGCAGCTCGCGGCGATCGGCGAAGTGATAGCCGGTGAAGGCCAGTTCGGGCAGCACGACGAGGTCGGCCTCGGCACCCTCCAGGTGCTCCAGGACTCGGCGGCAGTTGCCGGCCACGTCACCGAAGCGCGGCGCGAATTGCAGGAAACCGGCTCGGAACGGCATGCGGGAGGCGGCGGCAGGACGGGGACTGCGGCTGGCGGGCATGACGGGATCGGCCTCCTGGTTGCGGTGACAGAGCTCAGCGATCGGTATTGCCGTTGCCACTGTCCGGTTTCTGTGGTCGCCGCCAACCGGGGATCACCTGCTGCCGCATGCGGCCCACAGTGAGCTGACCGGCGGGAGCATCCTCGGCCACGGTGGTTCCGGCGGCGATGGTGGCTCCATCGCCGACCCGCACCGGGGCGATGAACTGGACATCCGAACCGACGAATACCTCGTTTCCAAGCTCGGTCTGGTGTTTCGCCGCGCCATCGTAGTTGCAGGTGATGGTGCCAGCGCCGATGTTGCAGCCACTGCCCATCAGCGTGTCACCCACGTAGCTCAGATGATTCACCTTCGACTTCGGCCCGATGATGCTCTGCTTGACCTCAACGAAATTGCCGATGTGCACCTCGTCAGCAAGGCGGGTGCCGGGACGCAGACGCGCGTGCGGACCGATGCGGCAGTCGCGCCCCGACTGCACGCCATCGAGCGTCGAGTGCGCCAGCACCTCGGTCCCGGCTGCGAGTTCGCAATCGCGCAACAGGCAGAAGGGACCGATGCGCACGCCATCGCCGAGCAGCACGCGACCTTCGATGACGACATCGACGTCGATACTGACGTCATTCCCGCAGCGGAGCTCGCCCCGCAGATCAAAGCGCGCCGGGTCCGCGAGTGTGGTCCCTGCCAGCATCAGCGCCTCGGCCGCCGCCTGCTGAAAGGCCCGTTCCACCCGTGCGAGTTCGAGCCGGTTGTTCACACCGGCCACTTCCAGCGGGTCCGGGGCACAGACACCCTTGACGGCCACCCCATCCGCCACCGCGAGGCCGACCAGATCCGTCAGGTAGTACTCACCCTGTGCATTGGCCTTGCCGATCCGCGGCAACCAATTGCGCAGACGTTTGCCATCAGCGGCCAGCACACCGGTATTCACCTCGCGGATCTCCCGCTCGGCCTGGCTGGCGTCCTTATGTTCGACGATGCGGGTGATGGCCCCCGCGGCATCGCGCAGGATACGACCGTAGCCGGTCGGATCGGGCAGAGAGACCGTCAGCAGGGAAAAGCCGGTCTCCGCTCGGGCTGCGAGCAGACGCTCGAGCAGGGCGGGCCGGATGAGGGGGACATCGCCATAGAGCACGAGCACCGGGCCGCCCTCGGGCAACAACGGCAATGCCTGCAGCACGGCGTGCGCCGTGCCGAGTTGCTCCCGTTGCTCTGCCCAGAGCACCGGCAAGGCCGCGAGTTGCTGGCGCAGCAGTTCGCCCCCATGACCATGGACGACGACGATGCGCTCCGGAGACAGTGCCTCTGCCGTGGCGACGACATGCGCCAGCAGAGGGCGGCCAGCCAGCGGGTGCAACACCTTGGGCAGGGTGCTCCGCATGCGGGTGCCCTGACCTGCGGCGAGGATGATGACTGACAGGCTCATGTCTCACCCCCCAGATGCGGCCGGAAACGACAACGCCCGGACGTTCGCCTTTTGGCGTGGCCCTCAGGCGCGTCCGCGGTTACGCAGACGGCGCAGGGCCGCAAGCTGGGCCATTGCCTGTACCAGTTCAGCCTGAGCCTGTGCGTAGTCGAGTTCGGCAGTGCGGTTGGCGAGTGCATCCTCGGCGCGGCGTCTGGCGTCCTCCGCCTTGGCCTCGTCGAGGTCATGTCCACGGATGGCAGTATCGGCAAGCACCGTCACGCCCTCCGGCTGGACCTCAAGAAAACCGCCCGCCACGAAGACGAACTCCTCGCTGCCATCTGCGAGTTCGATACGCACGGCCCCCGGACGGATCCGCGAAATGAGCGGTGTGTGCCCCGGCAGGATGCCGAGCTCACCCGTCTCGCCGGGCAGGGCGACGAAGCGCGCCGCGCCCGAGAAGATGGACTCCTCGGCGCTGACGACATCCAGATGCAGCGTGTTCATGCGTGGCCGGCTCCTGTGCGGTTCAACTCTGCGTCGTTCACCAAATCCCGAGTCCGCCCGGAGAACTTATTGGAGGGTCTTGGCCTTCTCGAAGGCCTCGTCGATGCTGCCGACCATGTAGAAGGCCTGCTCGGGCAGGTGATCACACTCGCCGTTGCAGATCATGCGGAAGCCGCGGATGGTCTCCTTGAGCGGCACGAACTTGCCTGGCGCGCCGGTGAACACCTCCGCCACATGGAAGGGCTGCGACAGGAAGCGCTGCATCTTGCGGGCGCGTGCCACGGCGAGCTTGTCCTCGGGGGCGAGTTCGTCCATGCCCAGGATCGCGATGATGTCGCGCAATTCCTTGTACCGCTGGAGCGTGGACTGAACCGCCCGTGCGACCGAGTAATGCTCCTCGCCGATCACGTTCGGATCGACCTGACGGGAGGTGGAATCGAGCGGATCCACCGCCGGGTAGATGCCGAGCGAGGCGATGTCACGCGAGAGCACGACCGTGGCGTCGAGATGCTGGAAGGTAGTGGCCGGCGACGGGTCGGTGAGGTCGTCCGCTGGCACGTACACCGCCTGAATGGAGGTGATGGAGCCTACGCGGGTGGACACAATGCGCTCCTGCAGCTTGCCCATTTCCTCGGCGAGGGTGGGCTGGTAACCCACGGCAGAGGGCATGCGGCCGAGCAGCGCCGACACCTCGGTGCCCGCCAGGGTGTAGCGGTAGATGTTGTCGACGAAGAGCAGCACGTCGCGACCCTCGTCGCGGAACTTCTCGGCCATGGTCAGGCCGGTCAGCGCCACGCGCAGACGGTTGCCCGGCGGCTCGTTCATCTGGCCGAAGACCATCGCCACCTTGTCGAGGACGTTGGATTCCTTCATCTCGTGGTAGAAGTCGTTGCCTTCACGGGTGCGCTCACCCACGCCGGCGAACACCGACAGCCCCGAGTGCTGTTTCGCGATGTTGTTGATGAGCTCCATCATGTTGACGGTCTTGCCGACGCCGGCGCCGCCAAACAGACCCACCTTGCCACCCTTGGCGAAGGGGCAGATGAGGTCGATGACCTTGATGCCGGTCTCGAGGAGATCGACGGAGGGCGAGAGCTCCTCGAAGCGCGGAGCAGGCTGATGGATCTCACGGACCTCTTCACCCTTGACCTCGCCGGCCTCGTCGATGGGGCGGCCGAGGACATCCATGATGCGACCCAAGGTGGCGTGGCCAACCGGCACGCTGATGCCGCGTCCGGTGCCCCGCACCGCCATGCCACGACGCAGACCGTCGGAGGAGCCCATCGCGATGGTGCGCACGACCCCGTCGCCGAGCTGCTGCTGCACCTCGAAGGTCAGGCCCTGTTCGGCCAGGCTGTTATCGCTCTGCGGCTCCAGCACGAGGGCGTCATAG
>DNIF01000096.1 GCA_003485715.1 Gammaproteobacteria bacterium | reverse complement strand
CAGTCAACTGACGTACCACAGATCTCTCCCTCCGTTCGCGCGCCCCGGGTACGGCAATGCCCGGGCGGTGCAGGATAGCAGCCGCTGCGAGCAGGGCCACATCGCCTCGGTCGCGGCATGGATTTGCCACACCGCCCCAGCTCTGGAGCCCCGGCCGTGAAGGCACTGGTCGATCTGCTGCCGGTCGTCGCCTTCTTCGTGGCCTATTACCTGACGCCCGACCCCGAGCGGCGCTTCTTCGTGGCCACCGGCGTCGCCATCGTGGCCAGCCTGTTGCAGGTAGCCTTCGTGTGGGTGAGCACCCGCAAGGTCGAGCGCATGCACCTCGTCACGCTGGCCCTCATGGTGGTGCTGGGCGGTCTCACGCTGTTTCTGAACGACAGACGCTTCCTCCTCTGGAAGCCCACACTGGTGAACTGGGCCTTCGCACTGGCCTTCCTGGCGAGCCATCTCACCGCGCGCCCCCTCATCGAACGCATGCTGGGTCATGCCCTGGTGCTGCCCGCGCGCCAGTGGGCTGCCCTCAACCTCGCCTGGGTCGCGCATTTCACCGTGCTTGGCGGCCTCAATCTGTGGGTGGCGTTCAGCTTCCCTGAGCCGGTGTGGGTCAACTTCAAGCTCTTCGGCGTCTTTGGCCTGACGCTGCTCTTCGCCCTGCTGCAAGGGGTCTGGCTCGCCCGCGTCGGGGCTGCGCCACGGGAAGGCGGTGACGACCCGCAGTGAGCAGCCCAGGCGACCCACATCGAGCGGCATTGACGCGACACCCCGCGAGCAACCGAGCGCCACCCACCGCTCAGCCAACTGCCGTCCACCTGCCCGCCCCCTGCCAGACCAACCACTCGCCCACCCGGAGCCCGCATGTACTACGCCATCCTCTGTGAAGACGCGGCCAACAGCTTGCCGAAACGGCAGGAACTTCGGCCCCGGCATCTGGCCCGTCTGACGGAACTCCATGAGGCCGGGCGGCTGCTGCTGGCCGGTCCCTTTCCCGCGGTCGATGCGGAGGACCCGGGCCCCGCAGGCTTCACCGGCAGCCTTATCGTGGCCGCCTTCGACAGCCTTGCCGAGGCCGAGGCCTGGGCCGGTGCCGATCCCTTCCTCGAAGGCGGCGTGTACGCGCGCGTAACGGTGCGCCCCTTCCGCCGCACCCTGCCCTGAGGGCGTCCCGCCGGAACCCGCACGATGAGCAACCATCCGCACAGCGATCGCATGGCGAAGATCCGTTCCGCCCTCGCGGCACTCGAACCAGACCTCATCGAACTCATCGACGAGAGCCATCTGCACGCCGGTCACGCCGGTGCCCAGACGGGGCGCGGTCACTACCGGCTCAGCATCCGCAGCGCACGCTTCCACGGTCTGAACGCCGTGGCGCGCCATCGGTTGGTCTACGGCGCCCTCGGCCCGCTCATGCAGTCCGATATCCACGCCCTGTCCATCGATGCGCGATCCCTCGAAGATGACTGAATCCCGCCCGGCGCGCGGCCCTCGCGCTACCGACCTCACTCGCGCGGCGGGCGGTGCACCCACCCTCCACGAGCTGAGTTCAGCAACGGACGCGCCGGACACGCCTTCGCCACCGACGGATAACCCGGCTGCCGGCATGCCCCCGGCCCACTGGGCGGCCGAAGACGGTTCCGCCCAGCTCTGGCTGGGCGATCAGGCCGAGATCTTCAAGCGGCTGGCGGATGAATCCGTGGACTGCATCTGGACCGACCCGCCCTACTTCCTCTCCAACGACGGCAGCACCTGCCGTTCGGGGCGGCGCGACAGCGTGAACAAGGGGGCGTGGGATCGCTCGCGCGGGCAGGTCGCGGACGACGCCTTCACCGAGGCCTGGCTCACCGAATGCCGGCGCGTGCTGAAACCCCACGGCAGCATCTGGGTGAGCGGCACGCTGCATGGCTATCTGCTGGTCGGTGGCTGGCTGCAACGGCTCGGCTTTCGCCTGCTGAACGATATCATCTGGGAGAAGCCCAACCCGCCACCCAATCTGGGTTGCCGCTGCTTCACCCATGCCACGGAGATCGTGTTCTGGGCCGTCAAACCGGACGCACGAGGCCAGACCCGGCACGTGTTCCATTACGCCGCCATGCGCACGGCAAACGGAGGCCGGCAGATGAAAAACGTCTGGCGCCTGCTGACCGCTGGGGCCGGCGAACGTCGGCACGGTCGGCACCCCACGCAGAAGCCACTGGCGCTGGTTGAGCGCGCCCTGCTCGCCAGCACCGATCCCGGGGCCCTGGTGCTTGACCCCTTCGTGGGCAGTGGCACCACCGGCGTGGCGGCCATCGCGACCGGACGCCGCTTCATCGGCATCGAGCAGGACCCGGGCTACGCCGCAATCGCCGGGCTACGCCTGGCCGAGGCCGTCGGCGCACGCGACGCAGGCACCCCCGAGCCGCCTGCCGTCGCCGCGGCGCCTACCGCCGTCCGCGCCACACGTCCTCGCAAGCGGAAGACGCCATGAGTCCGGTGCTGGAACTCGCCTGCGACCTCATCGCCCGCCGCTCGGTGACACCAGTCGACGCTGGCTGCCAGGACGCGATAGCCGCCCGCCTGAGCAGCGTCGGCTTCCGGGTGGAGCGTCTGCGCTTCGGCGAAGTGGACAACCTCTGGGCCGAGCACGACGCCGGCCTGCCCGGCCCCACCCTGGTCTACGCCGGCCACACCGACGTGGTGCCGAGCGGGCCGGAATCGGCCTGGCTGACGCCGCCCTTCGAGCCGGTCCTGCGCGATGGCGTGCTGTTTGGCCGCGGTGCCGCCGACATGAAGGGCAGCCTCGCCGCCATGGTGGTGGCCGTCGAGGGCTGGATCAGCGCGCACCCGGTACACCCCGGGCGCATCGCCTTCCTGCTCACCAGCGACGAGGAAGGTGCCGCGATCGATGGCACGGTGCGGGTGGTGGATCGCCTGTCCGCCGCCGGTCGCCGGATCGATTACTGCGTCGTCGGCGAGCCGTCGAGCGAGGAACGCTTCGGCGATGTGATCAAGAAAGGGCGGCGCGGTTCGCTCAACGGCCGGCTGGTGATCGAGGGCGTGCAGGGCCATGTGGCCTACCCGCACCTGGCACGCAACCCGGTGCATCAGGGGCTCCCCGCGCTGGCCGAGCTGGTGGCCATCGACTGGGACACCGGCAACGCCGATTTCCCGCCGACCGGCTTGCAGATCTCGAACATCCACGCCGGCACCGGCGCGGATAACGTCATCCCGGGCCAGTGCGAATTGCTCTTCAACTTCCGCTTCTCCACCGAGCAGACGCCCGCGGGGCTGATGGAGCGCGTGGAGGCACTGCTCAGGCGGCACCGGCTCGATTATCACCTCGACTGGCGCTTGTCGGGCCTGCCCTTCGTATCGCGCGAGGGCGCCCTGCTCGCCAGCGTCGGCTCGGCCCTTTGCGAGGTCACCGGCCACCGGCCGCGCGCCTCCACTGGTGGTGGCACCTCCGATGGCCGCTTCATCGCGCGCATCTGCCCCGAAGTGGTGGAACTGGGTCCGACGAACAGCACCATCCACAAGGTGAACGAGTGCGTGCCCGTGCACGAGCTCGAAGCGCTGGTCGCCGTGCACACCGGCGTGCTCGAGCGCCTGTTTGGGGGCGCGGCGCTGCGGGGTTCCGAGCCATGCTGAGACGGCTGGTGCCAGGGTGCTTTGTGCTCACCCTGATGCTGCTGCCGCTCGCTGGCGACCTGCCGGCCGGGCAGCAACCGGCAACGACCCCTCGCACGGCCCCGGCCCCGCGCAGCGAGCCGCCCCCGCCCCGTGAAACCGGGGGTGGCTGGGCGAACATCTTCCGCACGGTGACCAGCGCACTCGGTGGTGGCGTCGCGCGTCGGCGTCCGAGCGGCGGTGCCACGGCCACCATCGGCGTGCGCGGGCTCGGTGCGGGCGCGATCACGGCAGCAACCCCGGATGAAGCCGCGGTGCGCGCGATGGAAACACTGGCCGTGCGTGGTTCGGAGGCAGCCGATTTCGCCGATGCGGCAGGTCTGGTCCCGCAACCGCTTCCCCTGACGATCCCGCGCTGAGAAGACGGTCATGTCCCGCGGAACCCGCTTCCCCTTCCCCGTCCCGGCCCTGCTGCTCGCACTCGGCCTTGGCGCTGGTGCTGGCATGGCCACTGCCATCGACCTCGATGGTTTCAATCTCGATGGCCTCAATCTCGACAGCGTGCTCGGTACCGGCGAGAAGCTGATCACGGCCCTGCGCGACATCTCCCCGGCGGAGGAGGCCCTGATCGGTCGTGGCATGGCCGCCGGCCTGCTCGGTGCCGCACCGCTGCTGGCCGACGAAACGGCGCAGCGCTACGTGAATCGGGTCGGACGCTGGTGTGCGTTGCAGTCGGGGCGCCCCGGCATGCAATGGCACTTCGCCGTCCTCGACGACCCGGACATCAACGCCTTCGCCGCCCCGGGCGGCTATGTGTTCGTCACCCGCGGCCTGCTCGGCATCGCCGGCAGCGAGGCAGAGCTCGCCGGCGTGCTGGCCCATGAGATCGGCCACGTGGTGGCCCGCCACCACGTGCAGGCCTTGCGCACCCAGGCCGCACGGGGACTGCTCGGCGAGATCGCCGGCCGTGCCATCGCCGGTCAGGGCTTTGATGCCAGCCCCTTCATCTCCGGCGGGCTTGGGCTCCTGGCCCGAGGGCTCGACCGTGAGGATGAGTTCGAGGCGGATCAGCTCGGCGTGACCATCGCCACGCGCGCGGGTTACGAGCCCTATGGCCTGCCGCGTGTGCTCGCGCGCATCGGCCAGATGGGGCATGCGGCCGCGGGGCTGGAACTGCTCGCCAGCACCCACCCGCCGGCCGGCGAGCGTCTGGCGCGGCTGGAACGGCTCATGCGCGGGCGTTTCGACCGCTACAGCGGGCAACCCCTGCTGGAGGAGCGCTACCGGGAACACCTCGCCCACCTGTTTGCGCCCTGATGTCTGCGCCTGCCCGGCTGCGGCCGCCGGGCAGGCGACCGTGCCGATGGCGGCGGAAGTGGAAGCGCGCTTGACGACGCAGCGAATGCCTGTACATTCATACAGGCATCCAGCGCCGCCGCGAGGCCACCGTCCATGGTCGAAGGACTCACCGATCGTCAGGCCCAGATCCTGACCCTCATCCACCAGCATCTGGCGAGCCACGGGCGTCCACCCACGCGCGCCGAGATCGCAGCCGCCCTCGGCTTCCGCTCGGCCAATGCGGCGGAGGAGCACCTGCGGGTCCTGGCACGCAAGGGCGCCATCGAACTCATCCCCGGTGCGGCGCGTGGGATCCGGCTGCGGGATACCTCCGAACTGCAGTCCGATCCGGATCGGGGGTTACCCATCAACGGCCTGCCCATCATCGGGCGCGTGGCTGCCGGCAGCCCCATCCTGGCGG
>DNIF01000236.1 GCA_003485715.1 Gammaproteobacteria bacterium | reverse complement strand
CGCCGGTTTGCAGCAGACGGGTCCGCAACACATCGGCAAGTTGCTCACGGGGCGAAGTGCGCTCCGCAATCTCTGCCGGGGGCTCGAAGGCGGCCGCGTGTTCCGGAACATCAGGAAGCTTCGCGACGCCAGTGCCGTCACCCTCAGAGGCCCGGCGCATTGGCAGGATGGCGGCCGATTCCCCGGCTCCACGCCCCGGATCTTCACCCACCCGCCGGCTGTGACGCTGGGCGGCATCGAGGGAGAGTACGGTCCCACTGCTATCGGCACGGCCCGTCATGGGCTCTGCAGACGGCTGTCGGTCGCGATCCACACGCCGAATGACCGGGGCATGCAGGCGCTCGATGGTGTCACTTTCCCGAGGATCGATTTCCGCAGTGATGGCCTCGAACTCATCCAGGCCAGGAGCTGGTTGGGCGGTGGGAAGATGCTCTGCCGAAGCGCCGCCCACACTGGAGCTCATCGCCACTGAGGCTTCCGCCTCCAAGGGGATCGTCGGGTGCTTGGCAGCGGGCAGTTCAACGTTCATCACGGAACGCTGCATGGTGATTGGCGCTGTGCCTGCCGTGTCGCGACCACGCACGGCATCCGAGTGCACCCGCGCCAACTCCGACAGAAAGCGCTTGCGGTTGGCGGCTGGCACTTCGATGCGCTCCATACCGGCCTTGAGGCGTGCCAGCAGGGCTGGCAATGTGGTGCTGAGTCGCCGCCGATCCTCCGGCGTGTGCTTTGGCTGAATGCTGGCGATGAGCTCATCCATGGTGCCGATGGCGTCACGAAACGGCCCCGGCCCGCTGCCGTGCTGCAACGACAGTGAGTGCAACAGCGCGCGCCACTGATCGCTCAGGAAACCGCGCACGCAGTCATTCAGAGTCGTGCCAACGATGCGTTCATCCAGTAGACGACTGATTTCTTCCTCGAGACTGGCCGTAGCTGCGCCAATCACCTTGCGGGTGCGCTCGCTGCGAAGCTGCCTGCGCTCGCCCTCCTCGACGAGGAAGCGCTCGAAAGCATCGAGCAGTTCGGAAAAGATGCCGATGTCCTGCTCGAATTCCCGATTCACCCGGGTGACGAGTTGTTCCATCATCGCGTAGAGCGGATCGGATTCATCCGGTAGGGACGTCGCGCCGGCCGCAGCCTCTGCCAGGGTATTGAGCAAACGTCTGGCCGGATGGCTCTTGCGGGCGAAGAAGCTGGTGTCCAGCAGTGCAACCTTGACGATCGGGATCTGCAGGCGGCCGATGAGTGCGCGCAGAGGCGATGGAATGCTGCGATCGTCGAGGATGTAATCGAACAGCATTGCGACGATGTCGATGGTGAGATCGCCGAGCGATCCGAAGGCGTGTGTAAGTTCGATCCCTTTGAGACTGCGCAGTATGTTCACCTCACCGCGCAGCCCCTCGTTCCAGGCCACCGGATCGGAAACCGCATTGCCCCACGATGCGCCATCGCCGCGTTGCAGGGCCGTCAAACCGCGCAGGGAACCGACACCCGCTGCCGTCCCGGCGCCAAAAGTCGTTGCGCTCCCGGGCAGGGCCTCTCCCAGCAGCAGGGCGCGCAGTGACTGCACGAGCGCTGCATCGTCCATCGCGGGCGACCCACCGGCGGGCGCCGTGCCGGACACCGACTGCGGCAACAGAGCAGGACCACTGCGTGGATTGCGCAACTGGGTGCGAAGTTCGGGGAGTATCCCTTTGCCGATGAGCCACTCATTGCAATCGTGATAAATGACCGCAAGTTCCCCGGCCACGTAGCGGTCGAAGAGCTTGAGTATGATGAGGCGTACCTTGAGTCCGGATTGCAGGTCCGTGAGCGCGCGGCGGATGGATTCGCAGACGACCTCTGGAGAGGCGGGCTGGCTCCATGCAGTCTGAGCATCGATCTTCAGCAGGGCGCGCAGACGCTGATCCAGCGCGTAGAGTTCCTCGCGGCAGCCGTGTGTCACCTTGTCGGCAAGGTTGTTGACTGCAATCTGCTCTTCGACGGCCTCGTGATCCACGAGGCCCCACTCAATACCCGGGTCATCAATCTTCCCCGCAGCGGACGCGTTGCCAGACGTGCTCAGCTTGGCGTCGAAGGCGGCGCGAAAACTGCTGCGGAAGCCATCCTCGATGGACGCGCGCTTCAGTCGTACTTCGCGCATGGCATCGAAATAGAGGCTCTGGTTCTGGATGTTCTCGGACTTTTCGGCGAGTTCGAACAGTGCGTCATCCACCTTTTCCATCATGCGGTGGATGGCGTGCCCGAGACGGGCCACCAGCAGATCCCGCAGTTCCCCGATTGGCGATACGACGCCATTCGTGGTGTGATCGGGCGACCCAGTGCTGTGAGCTTCTGACATGCTGGCTTCCTCGCGCGTGGCCCCTGGGCGACGCCGCTCTGGTGGCGTCGGCTATCCGGGGGTCCGTGTGCGAAAGAGTCGTCGAAATGCGCCAAGGACTGAAGGGCATATGTCGCAGACTGTGAACCCGTCCACGCCCGCATCAGGCGTTCTGTGACGGAATGCCTGTCGCAATCGACTGCGGGAGTGAGTCGCCTGTGACGGGGTTCACTTTGCGCGCGCATGCCTCGAGGCGCTCGACGAGGTACGTCACCTCGTCCGCGCGTGTGGCAGGGTTGACGAAACACATCCTCAATACCAACCGATCACCCAATCTCAGGGTCGAGACCAGGATGGGTGGGGACGCGCTTGCGAGGCAATCCCGCAGTTTGCGGTGCATGGGATCCGCCCGGGTGCAATCCAGCCGCTCGCTCCCGCGCAGACGCAGGCAGACCACCGAGAGCCTGACGTGGGCACAGACTTCGAGCGGGCTGGACTCGCTGAAGCTGTCACTCAGAAGTCGGGCAAGGCCCATGCAATGGCGCAAGGCCTCACGCAGTCGCTCCGGACCGATGCAACGGAAGGTCGCCCAGATCCGTAGGGCGCGCAGGCCACGACTCAGTTCCGGTCCGAGCTGCATCGGATCGAGCTCACCGTGGGGCAGATCGAGATAGTCGGCACGGAAGGAGAAGCTCGTAGCCAGCGCGCGTGCATCCCGAACCAGCAGACAGCCGGTCTCATAGGGCTGGAACAGCCACTTGTGCAGGTCCAGCGCCACTGAGTCCGCAGCGGCCATGGCGCGCGCAAGCTCAGGCTCGATGGCCGCCGCCGGTGCCCCGTAGGCACCATCGACGTGCAGCCAGACCTGCTCATTCCGGGTGACGTCGGCCAGCTCCGCGAGTGGGTCGATGGCCCCGGTGGCAGCGGTGCCGACGGTGGCGATCACCGCGACAGGGCGAAGACCGGCCGCGCGATCAGCACGCAGATGTTCGCGCAGACGCGTGGGATCGATCCGATCCGGATCGCTGGAACTTGCAGAAACCAGCGCATCCTGACCGAGCCCGAGGACCTGGGCCGCGCGCGGGATGCAGACGTGCACGGCGGTGGAGGCATAGAGACGCCCGGGCGGCAGGCCGGTCAATCCTTCCTTGCCGGCTCCGGGGAAGGCGGCATCGCGGGCCGCCGTCAGTGCGATCAGATTGGCGAGGCTGGAGCCACCCGTGAGCAGTCCCCCGCAAGGCTGCCCGTAACCGAGGAAGTCGGCCACGGTCGCGATGACGTCCCGCTCCAGGGCCACACCTTGCGGAGACAGCAGGGCACTCGCGGTATGCAGGTTCGCAGCCGCAGCGAACCAGTCGGCAATGAGCGCCGCAGCGTTCCCGCTCGAGGGGATATACGCCAGATTGAGCGGATCGGTACCGCGGGGTGTGGCGGATGCGAGCATGCCGGCGAGCTCTGCGGACAGTGCCTCGAGCGGTAGCGGCAGGTCCCGCAGGTCCGGCAGCGTGGATCTCGCGTCCGGGTTGGTCAGACCAGGCCGCCGCCGTGCGAGCCATAGTCCCGATGCCTCGCGTGCCGCGGTCTCAAGCAACACCGCGAAGCGGGTGTCGTCGCAATCGGGAAGCAGCGGATCGGTCACGGTGCGATACGAGCAGTGTTCGCGGCAGGTGGTTCAGTCTTTGACAGGTCCGAGCGACGCCTCACGCCTCTGCGCCAAGGAAGCCGCCACTCTGGTGGGCCCACAGCCGTGCATAAAGGCCGCCCGCGCGCAGCAGGCTCAGGTGATCGCCCTCCTCGATGATGCGGCCGCCATCGAGCACGACCAGACGGTCCATCGCGGCAATCGTCGAGAGTCGATGAGCGATGGCCAGCACCGTCTTGCCCTGCATGAGCCGGTACAGACTCGACTGGATGGCCGCCTCCACCTCGGAGTCGAGTGCGGATGTGGCTTCGTCGAGGATCAATATCGGGGCGTCCTTCAGCATCACACGGGCAATGGCAATGCGCTGGCGTTGCCCCCCGGAGAGCTTCACTCCGCGCTCGCCCACATGTGCATCGAAGCCGCGTCGGCCCTTCGGATCGCTGAGCTGCATGATGAAATCCAGCGCCTCCGCCCGCCGCGCCGCCTCAATCAGTTCTTCCTCACTGGCCTCGGGCCGTCCGTAGAGGATGTTTTCGCGCACCGACCGGTGCAACAGTGAGGTGTCCTGGGTCACCATGCCGATGGCCGCGCGCAGCGA